>NZ_BAAJCL010000009.1:0-98991 GCF_057535655.1 Anaerostipes stercorihominis
AAGAATCTAAAAATCATCTGCAACTTGTTAATTCAATAAATGTTCCCGCACATGGATATGTAGACGTTATTATTCCCTATGGAGTAACAGTAAAATCTGTGCTTGGTGTAGTAGCATCTGTTGCTACAACCTCAAATTCAGCGGAATATGGAAACATAAGTGTTGCTGGCGTTGCTGGTTCTTTTGGAACTACACAAGGCACTATCCGCTTTTTTAATAACACAGGAACAGGAAGAGCGCCCGGAGCAAATGTCATTATTATTGCAAATATTTAGTATTATAATCCTATAAACTCTACGCATTAAACACCGTTTGTTGTATCTAATTTGTAAATAGTATGATTCAGATTTATATCTTGTTCGCGGTGTTTAACATTTACAAATGAAAATAGATATGGAAAGATCGTTTAATGAACTAGAGTAATAGCTAGTTTCCAATAGCTACCCAAAATGCTGCATCCGTTGCTGCATTTCCTGTCGCATTGCTGTATCTTAAGTTGAATCCAACAGTGTTGATGTCCACGGCAGCTACGCCACGATTATATGCACTATAAGCACTACATACTATTACAGTTGGTGGAGATGAGAATGTGTGTCCAAAATTAATCCAATAGTCTTTATTTCCAGTAGGATTAGAAACTGCTCCGTGGTGTCCTTTGGCAATAAAAAAGTTTTGAACATTCTCAAGCCCTATTTGTTCCTTCGTTACTGTATGTGGATTATTTATATGATTTGATAAATCTATACTATTAGCTTTCTTAACAATTTGATTATTTGAAGTTGTTAAATCTGAATTTAGCTGCGCTAATTTCTCCTGAACGTCTGCCATACCTTGTTTCGATTGCTCAACCCAATCTTCAAATGTTTCTACGGATACTAATCCTGCCGGATCAAGGTTCACCTCCATAGAAATATCATTGGAAACCTTAAAATGGAAATTCCAAGTAACTGAAAATCCCGGGCTTTCTAAATTTGATGGAATCATTTTTCCTTCTTCTGCCTGAGCAAGACAATAAAGTATTTCACCTTCTTCCGGATCTTCAGCATAAAAACCTACTTGCCATAAAGTATACGGCTCTGCAACATCCATATTATTTAGCAATACCGGAATTACGACTTCCTCCTCTCCCTGTTTCATTTCCTGAACAAGCAGTTGCTGCTTAGCACCCAAAACTTCTGTCTGTTCTCTCAAATCCACAATCTCTGCTCTTCCTGTTCCCGTTTTGATTTTTGTAATCTTTAAAGTACTGCCTTTCATCAGTTTTGTTTGAAGTTTCATTCCCTTTTTTGTAAGTACTGTATTTTTCCAAAGATTCATAATGTTCATCCTTTCTTAATTCATAACCGTTATTTCATAATGTTCGTGTTCTGAGATACAAGATCCCAAATACGTCGTTGTCTCTGTCTCAATTAGCTCTGACATTTTTATCTCATAAATCAGATGTGCCGGTTTCACCTGGTTTAAAAATTCCCGGATTTTCGTTTGATCCTTCACATATCCCTGTACAAACACTCCGAACTTATTTTTCGCAAGATGTTCTGTCAAGACGACGGTATATCCTGTCAAAGCTGCAAGTGTATCTTCAATCTTTTTCGGATTATAGTAATGATTTTTTATCTTCTCCAACAGATTTTGCCTGCGCTGCTCCATAGTCCAGGAATTTTGAGGATAAGAGCGATACTGTTCCTCCCAATATTCCATAGCCCACTCTTCCGATACCAGCTGCAGCACCAGCTGATCTTTCATTCGCTCCGGAAATTGATCAATATCATCTAATACCGTTCCGATCGCCTGAAATAACGAAAGTCCTACATAAGCCTCTCCATAAACCGGACTCACAAAATCTATGATTTTTTGAGCTTCCGGGCTTGTTAAAATCTTATGCATTTTCTCTGTTTCATTTCTCATACAAAACCTCCGTTTCCGTTAATGTCACTGACTGAAGCATTGGAATGCTGCCTGCCGGAATTGGAAGATTCACAGCAGTATCCTGATAAAGCGACGAATCTTCAGCATTTTGTACAATTAAGTTCTTATAATCATAAATTCCTTCGGTATTCCCTAAAATTTTACACACTTGTGTATATCGTATCTCTCTATCATTTGCGGCAAACTTCAAATAGTCATTTAACGCAGACGCAACAGTTTTCTCAACCGTCTCCAGTTTTGCATCCCTCAATTCCACATCCGCCGAAACCGTCAAAAGCATACTTTTTTGAGCTTTCACATCAATTTTGGCATTGATCGGTGCCAATCTCTTTTCAGGATCATCCGGCTGCATAATCAAGTCATAAACACTCTGGCATAATTCTTCTGATGCCGGCTGACCATTGGAATCCGTAATGACAATCTCAATGACCCCGCTGTCATCCTCAGGAGTTAAAATCACTGCATCTCCAACTCCTTCCACAGACGTTGCCCAGCGTTTGTAGTCGTTGATATTTCCAATAAAGGATTGCCCCTGTGCCTGGTCATATTCCATAATTCGCTCCCTGAGACTCTCATCCTCTTCGGCTTCCATTCCTCCCGTTATCGGTTCCTTATTGATAACCAGTGTGATATCTTCTGAAATATCGTCCTGCAGCAGTACGGTTCCTGCCGCACTATTCCCATTCATTCCTGCCTCGATACTCTGAATTTCTACCTCAACACTTCCTGTACCGTCCTCACCTTCTAGGATCTCTGCATCTTCTAAAGTCACATATTCTTTTGCCGGTTCATCATTGATACTTTCTGTCATAAAAATAGTACCCTCTGAAATGAGCGTACCGATTTTCCCCTCGATATATAATTTCCCGGAAGCATTGGTCGCTTCTTTTCGTTCCAGCCCTCTCGTTTCCGCATGATAATCTAAATAAATTCCTTCTGCAAAACGAGGCCAAATCAGCTTGATGGTTTCTACCAGCTCAAATTCTTTCATTCTTGCCACCTCAATGGCTGTCGGTCTGGTTAAATCGTATATGTATCCCCCTTCTGATTTGTCGATGTCCTCCGGCAGCTCCGCCAACATTCTTTGATGGATTTCCTCTTCACTGCAGGTTTCCTTTAAAAACTCCGGAACCTGAAAATCATCCTCCTCTAATTCTTCCACTTCATCAAAAATTTCTTCTTCCATAATAGTCTCCTTTCTCATTTTTGAATTACTGTTTGAAATTCTACTTCATTAGAATTTATCCCGATAACCCGACACAAAACCTCTACCTCCACATCATTCACCCACAGAAATTCCACAGACTGAACCACTTCCGTTCGATGATAGGGATCAGCCTCCAATGCATCAACAATTTCTTTCTTAAGTAGATTTTCAATTTCTTTTCTGTCTTCAGCTTGAAAAATTTGCTCAATATCAAGGCCAATATCATCACTGTATGCTTGGCATATATATCTTTTGGTTTGCAAAATTTTCATACACCATTGAATCCATGCTTCCACGCCATCAGCTTCTATTAGCTTTTTCGTACCGTCTTGTTTAAAATCTCTCACGGAATCATCAAAACTAATGCTTTTTCGATATCCATAAAATTCATCATAAAATGCTTCATCTAACTCCTGCAATTCCAATTCTTCATCATCTAAATCTTCAGGAAATACATTGTCCATCTCTTTCTACCTCCTAACTTTTCTTTTTTATTTTCCCCAGAATCACAGGGATATCATCTGCCCATAAGATTAAAACCCGATCCTTTGGATCTAATGTTAATTTCTGCGCAAAGTCACATATTACATATTCTGTTTTTTCTACTACTTCATCCGGAAAACTATCTAAAACTAAATTTCCCATTGAATCAATCTTGCCAAATTCAGCAACAGGAGAAACATTAAAATTTTTAATATTTCCCATTCGACTCTGTAATACTGCCGCTAATTTGGTACTCCCTCTTGCTGCCATCTTATTTCTCTACCTCCAATATCATAATGCCTGTGTGATTGTTAATCCCGTCAATAAATTAGACACATTATATATCCCCGATTTCGTTTTAATCAGACATTTATATTTCGGATATTCCACTGATGCTTCCATTTTACTCACCTCTCTTTATTTCACCATCTTAGTCAATGTAGCATATCCTGCGATACCATCTACTTTTAATCCATTTTTCCTTTGATAATTTTTAATTTTCTTTACAGTAGAATCCCCACATATTCCATCTTTGGAGGCCCCAACTCTTCCTTGTACAAATTTTACTACTTCTCCTCTTTTTCCCTTTTTGATAAAGATCTGTTTCATAGCAGCCTTTGTCTTTGAATCTAATCGTCCGTTTTCTATAACTTTTTTATACTGTCCTTTATCCTTGTTCATTGCTTTTTGCAACGCCAATATTGCTACCTTTCGTTTTTCTGTTGATGAAACCGATGGGATTAATAAAACTTGTCCTTTAAAAATAGAATACTTACTTAATTTAGGATTTTTCTTCCTCTCTTTGATCACTCTCTGATCAATTTTCTTTTTATTTGCTTTATAAATTGTTTGATATTTTTTCCCATCTCCATAATACTTTTTAGCAAGATCTCTTAAAGTTTCTTTATTTGACTTTACTTTATACTTTTTCGTTTTTTTGAAGAACGCTTAGTTGATTGATTCAAAATCAAATCTACTGCATCCACAAATTGAATTGTATACTTGTAGTCACCAACTGATGTTAATTTATATTTGAATTCCTCAATATACATTGTTCTTTTATTAATCACAGAATCGGAAATAAGTAATTCTACCTTTTTATTTCCTGTTCGTTTGCTTTCCAAAAAATTGATATAAAATTCTGGTTTTTTTAAATCTGCATCCGAAATCTTCTTTCCTTTGTTCAGTGGATTTACTTCCTTTTGAATATAAGACTGTCCCTTTCGTACATAGGCAGGAAAAATTCCTTCCCATGCAATCCTACAAAGATTCCTTCCTTTTGGAATCATAACTTTTCCCAAATCTAAAATCTCATACTCCTGGAACCTTGATGAACTGCTATATTCCATTGTTTCAGGTAACATCGGCAGAGTAATATAACTGCTTGTATTTCCCGACTCGTAAATATTAATATTCATAACATCCTCCTTTTAAGTTGCCAATGGTATATTTTTATATGCTCCTTCTAAAGCATCGGCAATGATCGAACACAATTCCTCCGATACTTGTTCCCTTTGAGTTCTCAACAACTCTAATAAAAAAATCTGTCTGTTGCTCTTTTGATTCTTAGCTAAAGAATTGCTCCTCATCGAAAAAGAAACTGTTCCTTAACTTCTTTTTTAGAATTTTTTGAATCAGATCCGCTTTGGATTCCATCTCCACCGATTCTTCGATTCTTATTTCCAATTCTCCTAAAAAATCATGCTTCATATTAATTTCTTCTTTTATTCCGCAAACTAATCTTGGAAACGCCTCATCCGCTGCCTCCCGGGGAACCATTTGAAAGAAAATTGCCGGAGCATTTTGATACTTAGATAAGAGTTCCGTCAGCTCTTCCAAACTACTCAGCTTTTCATAAATTTGCTGCTGCATTTTTTACCTCCTTTCCTTTTTATTTCACATTCGATACAGAACATATGTTCCCTTTTCGATGTGTTATCATAATATCACTCTTTCACCGGGCATTGTGGGCAAAATACTTTTTTTTAAAATTCTCATATTTTCTTGCAGCCGTTCTGCGATCCATTCCCATCTCATCTCCGATTTCCTGCCATCCGAGATTGTATGCCGCCCGATATCGAACAATCATACGAAGCTCCGGATCATCCACTTCCTCCAGACATCTTTCCAATTCCCTTCTGGCATCAAACAATCTTTGAATCGTCCTTCTTAGCTGCTCTTCCAGCAAAACTCTTTTCGCTGCAATCTCTCCGGTCTTATCACTATATTGATTTCCTCTGGGGAGACCATCCAGTGCTCCTCCTCCGGGTATCGCCTTCTGATTTAAATTTTTCATTTCTTCTCTTAATTTTTCCAATTCCAAATTAAGAAAATAAATTTTTTCTAATTCTTTTTGTTTTAACACCATAAATTTCCACCTTTCCTCTTGCCTTTATCGAACATACGTTTTATAATAAATATATCTTTTCGATGTCCCATCGGTCGTTCTGATTGGGTCCAAGAATCATTTGTTACGCACTTGCATATTTTACACTCTTATAATATGCTCATTTGAGTTTATTGTCAATGCTTTTTCTACTCGTTCGAGTATTTTTTAGCGTGCGAAACAGAGGAAGCAATTTACTTGCCGCCGCAGATATGATATATTGATTATAAGATTTTCTATGGATTTCATATTAGAAAGGCGGTTTTTATGGGAATCGGAACGAAACTTACCACATTAATGAAAGAAAAAGAGACTAATGTCAATGAATTGGCTCAGAAAGTAGGGGTCGCTCCCACTACGATTTACTCTATGATTAAACGAGACAGCAAAAAGGCTGACATTGGTCTTCTTGTGCGGATCAGCCAGGAACTGGGAGTTACCGTAGAATATTTTTCTGATGAAGCAATACCACAGACTTCCTATCATGATCTTAAGAATTTAATTGCCCGAAACGGCAAGGATATTTCCACTGAGGAGAAGTTAGAATTGATTCGCATGCTTTCAGATCTTTAGAAGATAAGGATGGACAGATCATTTGGATTATACGAAAACACAAACAAAAATTCACAAAATTATTCTAGAATTATTCCAGAAGTTTCATATTCAATCTTTCCCTTTGGACTGTTTTCAACTTATTGAGGACTGCGGATACCGGATCATAACTTACCAGCAAATGCGCCGTACAAACGTACAATTATATGAATACTGTCAACGTCTCTCCGACGATGCATTTCATTTTAAACCAAAAAAACTGGTCGCTTACAACGAGGACCAGTCTTTTTACCGTATTCGATTTTCTCTCATGCATGAGTTAGGGCATATTGTATTAAACCACAGTGGAGATCATCAGAAAAATGAGCGGGAAGCGAATTATTTTGCCAGTCATATTTTAGCTCCCCGGATGGCCGTCTACTATGCCAAACCAGCAGATTCCGCGGAACTTTCTCACATGTTTCAGATCAGCCGAGAGGCAGCGCGTATTGTCCTATCCGACATGCAGCTCTGGTATCAGCATACCCGATACCATATGACTCAGCTGGATCAGCAGCTATATCAACATTTCTATAACGAAAATGCACGAGGCTTTGTCTATCACATTGCTCCCTGCTTCTATTGCCTCGCTCCTGTTTATAATCATAGCTTTCAATCACATTCCGGGGCTCCTCTCTGCCTTCATTGCCTTCATCGTCAATTTCGTCAGACAGAGGAAGTGCTTAGAAAAAAGGAACGCCTGGATCGCTCCTATCGGGTCATCCGGCAATGGGAGGAGCGGGAAAATCCATAATTACATTATCGGTATTTTTCCCAAAATTGTTGAATTGTCTCTGCAGCATCCTCACGTTTTTCTGTGGTCCAACTCAGATCAATCCTTTGCCATCGATCCTGATCATAACAAAAACGAATTCCTTCCATCCTTTTATTTTTTGGTCCGGTCAAGACAATCTCTGAAATTTCTGACCATCGAAAGAAGCTTTCCCTTTTTTCTCCAAAATCTATTTTCATTCCTTCGGAATTTAAATGAATATAATCCGGATTTTTAGACAGTTCTTTTACACTCGATATTCCTGTCCCGACAAAAAGTGCAATAATCAGCAGCTCCATCAGCTTCATCCAAAGAAGATCTCCCTGTTCCTTCCACATAAAAAGCATAACCAAAATGACAACAACTGCACACTGCACAGCTCTGAGTTTCTGTTTTTTGTAGCTGCGATGAATCGTAACACAATTTTGCTCTTCTCCATTTCCATAATCTTTCCATGCATTATCTATCATTGCATAGACCTCCTCTACCTCTTCTGCCATATATTTTACCATGAAATCAGACAAAGAAAATTTATCTCCCAACAGAAGTTTTTTACATTTGTTTTTACTTTTTTTGTCCTTATAATAGATTTTAACTTCCATATAATTTTTTCGTTTATAAAGCTTACAATTTGAAAGTTCTTTCCATGGTAATTTTAATGATTGTCTTCCGAGTCCCAGACAAATCTCCATGGTATCTTCTGTCAAAACCAATAATTTATCTTCGCCCAATGCTGCGAAAAGTATTTGAATCGCTAAAAATCCAAACAACACTGCAATCAGAACAGTCAAAAACCGGTATGTTTCTCCATACACTGATAAGAGAACGAAAACTCCTGCCAACACAAAATTGACTGCAGCACAATGTTTATTTTCCTTTTTATTTTTATGTACAATATATGTCATCCTACTTCTCTCCAAAACATCACCAGCTTCCTCCGCCTCCGCCTCCGAAGCCGCCTCCGCTAAAACCTCCGCCTCCGGTAAAATCACCTCCGGAAAATGTATCTCCGGCCACTTCCGAAGCTTTGACTGCGGTCAGATGATCTGTCACAACATGATGCATACAGTTCCCCATCATATAATAATGGAACAAAGGAAGATCCGCATCATATCCATACCAATCCGGCGCCGGTACCTTTAGTGCATCCAACTTTTCCGCGTACAAATCAAACAGACCAAATACCATTGCAAAAGGGAGAATGTGATAAAATAAATTGGGATGTTCTTTCCCAATCGCTTTCATGCGGTCCAGTTCAGCAGTTTCTATAAAGTCACGCAAGCCTGCCAGATATCCCATCCATTGAACACATTCTTGCGTCCGTTTCTTCATAAATGCAGTAAACACAAGCTCTGCTGCTGCAAACAACACAAGGATTCCGTAGACCCACAAGAAATCAAACAGATCCCCCTGTCGGATGCGAACATAGAAATATCCTCCTGCTCCGACCAGTCCAACAACTGCCAGCACAGCCGCACCCAACACACTGCCTTTTCTGCCTCCCGAAGCCATTGCATACCATTTGTCTACGGTCAGACATGCCAGAATTCCCGCGCCAAGATAGGCTGCCCAAAACACAAGCAACAATATAATATCCAAAAGCCCTGCCTGTCCATAGGAACACATCATCACAGCAAATAACACCACCGGAATCTGAATGAAAATCATAGATACAATCCTTGCCGCTTTGGAAGATGCCGTATAAATCTTATTTCGATATTGGTACTGGATTTTGTCACCGACCACAGCAATCGTATCGGCAAATTTGTATTTTAAAGCTGAAGCTTTCACCTTGTTTTTCTTTCCAAACAATTCCTCAAACATATAAATCTGATAGTTCGGTTCCTTGTCTGCAATTTCTTTCTGTTTGATGAATGTAACATCCTTTTTCCCTGTTTCCTGAATCTTTAAATACCCTCGGTCTGCCCAATAAAGAATCAGGGAAATCACATCCTTAGAATCTACCATTCCATCCAAAATATATCCCACTGCCGCACTGTCCAATCCCTCCGGCGGCTGATACTGGATGGAAGGGATGACTTTCTTATCTCTTCCGAAGAAAAGATAGAGCACCATGACCAAGACAAGGACAAAAACTGCCAGCGCCAAAATCCATCGGTGTGTTTGAATTTCATTTCTATGGGAAAAATATCCCTCTCCCAGATCTCCAAAACATGTCAGGCCATTTTGAAACTTTAAATTTTTCTCCAAGGTGCCGGAAATCATATGTTTTTCTTTATCAAATTTCAGATCTAAAATTTCTTTTGCAGCTTTTGTCTGACCAAGGGGTCCATAATAAAACTGAATTTTATCAAAGTTTGTTTTCTTTGGAAAGTACAGTCGCAAACGGCTTCCCGCCGGAATCTCATTCTGCCACTGTCCCGGAAAAATATTAAAATAAAGCTTCTGATAAAGATCTCCCTGATATTTCGGTGCCATGCGATATGTAAATTGATAGGTTCCACTGTGAACTAGCCGTTCTTCCTCTCCAAATCTCAAAATTTTGCTTCCGTTTTCAGAACTTTCCTCTAAATCGGTCCCGCTGTTATTGGACCTCAAGTTGAAGTCCGCAAAATAAAGAAGACTTTTCTTTGTTCCGTCCTTCTCATAAAAATTTATCTTCCCTTTATAAGGAATATAGCGATAGATCCCATGCCTTGGCTTTTTAAATTCAACCTTCCAGCTCTCTGTCACGGTATAGCTTCCGTCCTCACCCAGCACGAGTGTTACCTCACAATTCTTTGTTTCCATATTCCTGTCATAGGTAAGCTCTTCACTTGCTTGAACAGAAAAACCCTTTCCTGCAAACACTGTAAGGATCACAAACAATATAACACCGATCCTTACCATATACTTTTTCATAAGCCCTACTCCTCCCCGTTTTTCCTTCGTTTCTTAATGCTTCATCTTAGCCGCTCAGAACTTAATCTCCACATTTTCCCGTTCCTGTTGAGCACCAACCTCAAACAAAGGTTTCCTGTCAAAATGAAACGCACCTGCAATCAGATTTCCCGGGAACATCTCAGCCTTCGTATTGTAGCGGTTGACAACGCCGTTATAATATCTTCTGGAACCGGCAATTTCCTCTTCCAGTCTCTGAAGCTGATCCTGCAGCATATTAAAATTTTCATTTGCTTTCAAATCCGGATAATTCTCCGCCACCGCAAACAAAGATTTTAACGCCCCGGACAGCACATTCTCCTGTTCCATCTGTTCTCCCAAATCCGCCGCATTCATTGCCATATTCCTTGCGGCAATCACTCTTTCCAGTGTTTCGGATTCATGCTTTGCATATCCTTTCACGGTTTCCACATAATTTGGAATCAAATCATACCGTTTCTTCAATGACACATCAATTGCCGAAAAAGCCTCCTCGGTCTTATTTCTCAATGCAACAAATCCATTATATGCGCTAATTCCCCACACAACGATCACGACCGCCAAGACCCCTGCGATTATTATTGCTACCATAAAACGTCTCCTCTCCTGTCCTTAACAACATTTCCTGTCATGAATTAAAATTCCCTGTAATAAATTAGCATGAAATCTTTTGATATACAATTGACATTTACATAAAAACATATAATAAATATTTTTTCCGCACCCCTGGAGAGTTTCAAAGTTCCCCTGACCTTTGGAAATAATTACGTCTGCCTCCTCAATGCTTTGTCTTGCCTCTTCTGAAATCTGATCTAATTCCGTTCCCGTAATATCCGTTCCATTTCCGATCACCCTGACCTGCTGCGTAAGTCCAACTTCCTGTGCATCCTCCATAGTCGCATCATTTAACGCCTGCGCTCCCCGAACAACTGCAGTTAATTGCAGTTTTGGATATAACCTTTGAATTGTCCGCATCACCAATTTATCCAGCACCACTTCTCCACAATTATCTGTAAGATATGTAAGTTTTGTACCGTGCTCCAAATCGTCTTTTAATCGAGAAAACTCCTGCTCATCCAGAACAATTTGATCTGCTTCCTCCAAAAGCTCATGCAGCTTTTTTCCGGTTATTTCTGACATTGTGCCAAAATCAATATAATTTCCGGTCATAGCATACTGCACTGCCATCCTGAGAGGATCTTTTGCCGAGAGAATTTTTCCCCAGATATTTTCCTCCTCCAAAAGCATCATCCCATTAAACTTTTGTTTTACAGGCACATAATCTATTCGCTTTCCAAACATCTCATCCTGTAATTTCAAAATTCTTCCCGTAATCACCGGAGCACTCTCCGTCATATCTGCATCTGCCACAACTTTTACCATACGATGCATATACTCCAATTTTTTCGACTCTTCCATCTCCTGATCGTAGTTGCATAAGTGTTTCTCCATCATGCATTGGATACATGCGGAATTCAATCTGATCCGACTCATTAATTCCTCCTTTTATCTATCAAAGCGTTTTTTTTATTATATCCTAAATCAGACTGAAACTCCATTCTTTCTGTAAATTTCACTAGAACAGAGAAAAAAACTGACGATCATCCTTGTCATAGTAATATACATTATCCGACAAAAAATCGTCTTCAGAAATCAAATTGTTATTGGATTCCCGTACAATTTTCAGCAATTCTTCCTGTAGAAATTGTCTCCGGTCAAATAATATGACAAACTCATGGATACTGGTTGGAAGAAGATACAAATTGCACTCATATTGACGGGCAAACCGATCCAGTACCCCCTCGTAAAGAATCACCCCCGCACCATAAAACTGTTGTTCATTGGTCAATAAAAACGCCGGTTCATCCTCCGGAGTATGTCCTGCAAATCCTGACATCGCCTGAATCTTTGCCGGAAAAACAGCCGGTGTATTCTCTCTGGCATACTGTTCCAGTAATTCCCCGCTCAGGTTCCAATCCTCCATTTTTTTTCGATCAATAAAAACCGGAGACATCACATCGTTCTCCTTTTTCTCCAAAATAAAGTATACTACAGCAAAATCTTCATACAAAATATGCGGAACTTGTTTTAAAAGTTCTAAGTTTTTGTGATAATTCAACAACCGATAGAATATTTTTCTTTGAATATTTTTTAAGCCGAACATATAAATTCCCTTTCTCCACACCGGATCTTTTCCTTTAGTATTCCCAATTTCTATTCTGTCATTCTGAATTGTCTTCCCCATCTATGGTAACACTGTATATTGCTTCCAGCAACATTTTAATCAGGAATGTTGCTTTCAGATCGTGGCAATCTATGGCTAATAGCTATAGTATTTTTATGGAGGGAGATTGATTGATATGAATCAGAGCGAAAGAAAGGCTTTTACAAAAATTAATATCAAAGATACAGGTCTTCGTATCAAACATCTTAGAAAAGATCAGAAACTTACTCAGGAGATGTTATCTGAGATGGCAGGAATTACGCCTCATTATCTGTACGAAATCGAATCCGGACGTAAATCCATGTCCATCCATATTCTCGCATCCCTTGCCTTTGCACTGCAGGTTTCCGCAGATTATCTGTTGTTTGGAGACGCCTCTCAGAGATTGGATTTTGATATTCCATCTGATCATAAACAACTTATGGAGCTTACCACACGCTTGACCTCTTCTCAACGAAAACATGTTTTAGAAATTCTGGAAGTTATGGTTCCCCATTTAAAAAGAGATTAATTGCCGGAAGTGCCAAAAGGCACATTCTGGGATTGTAAACAGGCGCCAAGGTCTCGGCAAGCCCCAACTTTGGCTCATCGCTATCACAAAAAGGAGTTTTCCGTTTGGGAAAACTCCTTTTATCCGACTATCGGCAATTTTTTTACGCCATCTGCCTGCAATGCAATCTCTTCTGAATGGGTTGCTATAATAATGCATTTTCCTTTCTGTGCCAACTGATGGAAAATTTTCATAATTGCTTCTTGAGTCTCACAATCTATATTTTCTGCGGGTTCATCTGCCAAAAGAATTTCCGGGTCATAAGAAAGCGCCCTGGCGATAGCAGCTCTCTGACGCTGCCCCTGAGAAAGTTTTGACGTCCGGTATTCCATCTTTTCTTCATTGATTCCAACCCAATTTAACAGTTTCCTTGCTTTCTCTCTGTTATCTTTGCCGGAAACTTTTGCCAAATCCATAGAAAGCAGCACATTTTCCAGTGCCGTCAATTGTGGAAGCAGACTATAAGATCGAAACACAGTCCCAACATAATGACTCCGATAAATATATGGATTGATCTTTCTAAGATCTCTTTTTTGAAACGATACACTGCCTTCCGTCGGGGTTTCAAATCCCGCCAACAGAGATAACAGCGTTGTTTTTCCTGCTCCTGACTCTCCCAGGACTGCATAAACTTTTCCTTCTTCAAACTCAAAATACAGATGTTCAAAAACTTTCCCCGCACTTCCCTTATAAGAATATGCCAGATTCTCCAGCTTTAATATACACATTATGGAACCTCCTGTCTTTGACTGGACAAAGTTTTCATTGGATCATACGGAATCATCACTGCCGCCGATATCAATCCCGCTATCAGAATGAGAAATGCTCCAATTCCCAGTAACTCAGCTGCCACAGTCCAATCCACAGAAACGGACATACCGGAAAGAAAGTTTTGTTGCATTCCAAATTCCACCTGCTGATGCCCTGCCTGGTTTTTTAAAAGTTCATTGGAAACAGGAGCTGATACCGCTTTTGCTGCAGCAAATCCCACAATCATTGCAAAACCTGCAACAATCCCTAACTCTGTCAAAAATTGAATACACACTCTGCTTTTTTTCATTCCAATGGAAATCAGAACGCAAGCTTCCTTTTTTCTTCTATGTACATTTCTGCCCTGAATGAACGCCAAAACACTCACCCCAACTGCCAGTGTCCCTGCAAGAAAGTAACCGGACAACTGATCCATTCTTTCTAATGACAGAAGACTTCTCTTATAATTGTCAATATCCTGAGAAACGACTGTATAGTGTTCATCTAATCCCATGACTCTGACATCCTTTTGAAACATCTTATAGTTCTCAAGATTTGAAAATACATAAGTCGCCCCGACCTGTACGGTCGCTCCGTTGAAGGATGAGATTGCAGCTTTCAATGTCTCATAGCTGGTATAAATTTGATTGGCAATATCGGTTTCTCCCGAATCTGAATTGCTGTTTCGGTAAATTCCTATCACCTTCCATGATATTTGTTGAGAAGAATCTGCAAGATTTACAAGATCTATCTGACTCCCGACTTTCAAAGAATTTTCAGCAGCTAACTTCTGGCTGATCAAACAAGTCTGATCGGCCTTCCCCATTTTCAGGTTCCTTCCCTCAATAAGCTTGGAACTGCCGTCCCGAAAATCAGCTGCAGCCTCCTTCTTATTATAACCGATCACAGTAAAAGCCCCTTGCTGCTTCGTCTGCTCTATATCCGTTTTTCGACGAATAATATCCGACTCATCTTGTTCCTCTGCTTTCACTGCGCGAATTGTTTTCCCATTTAGTGATGAAGTCAATGTATAATAAAAATTTTTTACTGTATCAGAGTCTGCATAATTTTTTAATTGAGATATTGTCAATTCTTTGATTTCCGAGGTATTTTCAGTCTTAGAATCATTCTTTGCCCGCTGCTTCACACGAATCTGTGCTGTAATTTCTGCATTTGATAATTCTGCCTGTTTTGCTGTTTCTGTCGCCCGACGAATTGACAGGCAAAGGCAGGCAGAAACTGTGATGAAAAAAACAAGCATCCCGATTAAGATACTCCTTCCCCGAAAGCGAATCACATTTTTCCATGCATTTTTTATGACATACATAACTTCTTCCTTTCGTCTTGTTTCTAAATACAATATAGAAGAAAACTTTGTTGAAAACATGGCAAAAAAATGAAGAAAATGTGAAAAATTATCTTAGGACATATCAAACTTTGTTAAATAATATAGGAAAGTCAGAACTTTCCTATATTACAAAAAGGGCTCTCCGAGATTTTCTCGGAAAGCCCTGTAACATCAATATTTCTAATAATTGATTACTCGATGATAGATGCTACTCTACCTGATCCTACTGTACGTCCACCTTCACGGATAGCGAAAGATAATCCCTGCGCCATAGCGATTGGGTGAATTAATTCGATTGTCATTTCTACGTTGTCACCAGGCATGCACATTTCTGTTCCTTCCGGTAAGTCGATCACACCTGTTACGTCTGTTGTTCTGAAGTAGAACTGTGGACGATAGTTGTTGAAGAATGGAGTATGACGTCCACCTTCATCTTTTGTTAATACGTAAACCTGAGCTGTGAATTTTGTATGGCATGTGATAGATCCTGGCTGGCAGAGAACCTGTCCTCTTTCGATTTCATCTCTCTGAACACCACGAAGTAATGCACCAATGTTATCTCCAGCCTGAGCTTCGTCTAACAGTTTACGGAACATTTCAACACCAGTTACAACAACTTTTCTTGTTTCTTCTTTGATACCAACGATTTCAACTTCGTCAGATACATGAAGAACACCGCTCTCTACTCTACCAGTTGCCACTGTACCACGTCCTGTGATAGAGAATACGTCTTCGACTGGCATCAGGAATGGTTTGTCTGTATCACGCTGTGGATCTGGGATATAGCTGTCAACAGCATCCATCAGTTCCATGATTTTATCTCCCCACTCTCCGTTAGGATCTTCCAGCGCTTTTAAAGCAGATCCCTGGATAACCGGAATATCATCACCTGGGAATTCATATTCATTTAACAGTTCACGAATTTCCATTTCTACTAATTCTAATAATTCTTCATCGTCTACCATGTCACATTTGTTCATGAATACAACGATGTAAGGAACACCTACCTGACGAGAAAGCAGGATGTGCTCTTTTGTCTGAGCCATAACACCATCAGTTGCAGCTACTACTAAGATTGCTCCGTCCATCTGAGCAGCACCAGTGATCATGTTCTTTACATAATCGGCATGGCCTGGGCAGTCAACGTGTGCATAGTGACGTTTGTCTGTCTCATACTCAACGTGAGCTGTAGAGATTGTGATTCCACGCTCTCTTTCTTCTGGAGCTTTATCAATATTCTCAAAGTCAACGGCTGCGTTTCCTTCTACACGTGCAGAAAGAGTTTTTGTAATTGCAGCTGTTAAAGTTGTTTTACCATGGTCAACGTGTCCGATGGTACCAATGTTGCAATGAGGTTTAGATCTCTCAAACTTTTCTTTAGCCATTTTAAATGTCCTCCTTATTCGGCCCTGTTGGGCGATTACAATAATGATTTTAATACTTCAATATAGCGCCCGACAAAGGGCTGTCCTAAATTTGATTATATTTCATTTACTAAAATATTTCAAGCCTATTTTCTTGAAAATACGCTTATTTCCTGACTCTCTACTGGAATCAAGGATACGAGAGTTTCTCACTGTTCTTATTTGTCAGCAAGAACTTTTTCCTGTACGTTCTTTGGTACTGGTTCATATTTCTCAAAGAACATAGAATAGTTACCACGACCCTGAGTTCTGGAACGAAGGTCTGTTGAGTAACCAAACATTTCAGACAGCGGAACGAATGCTCGAACCATCTTACCGCTCGCAATATCATCCATACCCTCGATGCGTCCGCGGCGGGAGTTAATATCACCGATAACGTCTCCCATATATTCTTCCGGCATCGTAACTTCCACACGCATGATCGGCTCAAGTAAGATTGCTCCTGCTTTCTGCATCGCTTCTTTAAATGCCATAGATCCTGCAATATGGAACGCCATTTCACTAGAATCGACATCATGGTAAGATCCATCGTATACTGTAGCTTTTACACCAAGTACCGGGAATCCGCCCAAAATACCAGACTGAGCTGCCTCTTCAATACCTTCTCCAACTGCCGGAATGTATTCTTTCGGAATAGATCCTCCGACAACCGTAGATTCAAACTTGAACAGTTCTTCTCCATTGGCATCCATTGGCTCAAATTTAACTTTACAATGTCCGTACTGACCACGTCCACCGGACTGTTTTGCATATTTGCTGTCAACGTCAACGGCTTTTGTAAATGTCTCTTTGTATGCTACCTGAGGAGCTCCCACATTTGCCTCTACTTTAAATTCACGGAGCAGACGGTCAACGATGATTTCCAAATGAAGCTCTCCCATTCCGGAAATGATTGTCTGACCTGTTTCCTGATCTGTATGAGCTCTGAATGTAGGATCTTCTTCTGCCAGTTTCGCAAGAGCCTCAGACATTTTACCCTGAGCACCTTTTGTTTTAGGCTCGATCGCTACGTCAATAACCGGCTCTGGGAATTCCATGGATTCCAGAATTACCGGATGCTGTTCATCACAGATTGTATCACCGGTTGTTGTTAATTTAAATCCAACTGCAGCCGCGATATCTCCTGAATATACAATATCTAATTCTTCACGCTTGTTGGCATGCATCTGAAGGATACGTCCAACACGCTCTTTTTTGTTCTTTGTTGCATTCAATACATAAGATCCTGATTTGCATGTTCCAGAGTAAACTCTGAAGAATGCAAGTTTTCCAACGAACGGGTCTGTCATAATTTTAAATGCAAGAGCAGAGAACGGTTCATCATCAGATGAATGTCTCTCAACTTCATTTCCGTCTTCGTCTACACCCTTAATTGCAGGAATGTCTGTCGGAGCCGGCATGAATTCGATGATTGCATCAAGAAGTTTCTGAACACCTTTGTTTCTATATGCTGTACCACAGCAAACAGGAACTGCTTCACACTGGCAGGTTCCCTTTCTTAATGCAGCTTTTAATGCATCAACGCTTGGTTCTTCCCCTTCTAAATATTCCATCATCAGATCATCGTCCAATTCACAGATCTTCTCAACCAATTCTGTATGATAAAGTTCTGCATCATCCTTCATGTCATCTGGAATCTCAACGATGGAGATGTCTTCTCCTTTGTCGTCATTGTAAATGTATGCCTGCATCTCAAACAAGTCAATGATTCCCTTGAAATCATCTTCTTTTCCGATCGGCAGCTGAAGTACAACAACATTTGCTCCCAGGCGCTCTTTCATCTGATCAACTGCACCATAGAAGTTTGCACCTAAGATATCCATCTTATTGATGAATGCCATTCTTGGTACATTATAAGTGTCAGCCTGACGCCATACGTTCTCAGACTGAGGTTCTACTCCGCCCTTTGCACAAAAGACAGCTACGGAACCATCCAGCACGCGCAGAGAGCGCTCTACTTCTACTGTAAAGTCAACGTGACCTGGAGTATCAATAATATTGATACGATGCTCTAAAGCACCCTCTTTCGGTTTGCAGTGTTCCTGCAATGTCCAGTGGCAAGTTGTAGCAGCGGAAGTAATTGTGATACCTCTTTCCTGCTCCTGCTCCATCCAGTCCATGGTAGCAGTACCATCATGAGTATCACCGATTTTATAGTTTACACCAGTATAATACAGGATACGCTCTGTTGTGGTTGTTTTACCAGCATCAATATGAGCCATAATACCAATATTTCTGGTTCTCTCTAATGGATATTCTCTTCCAGCCAAGGTTTTTTCCTCCTATAAATTTTACGCAAAAGCACTTCGACAGCTGCAAAACAATCCTCTAATACTCTAATTAGAATCTGTAATGCGCAAATGCCTTGTTTGCCTCTGCCATCTTGTGCATATCTTCTTTTTTCTTTACAGATGCTCCGGTGTTGTTGGATGCATCAAGAATTTCTTTTGCAAGACGTTCTTCCATGGTTCTTTCTCCTCTTTTACGTGAGAAAGTTGTCAGCCAACGAAGAGCTAATGCCTGTCTTCTGTCAGGTCTTACGTCGATTGGAACCTGATAAGTAGCTCCACCGATACGTCTAGCTTTTACTTCGAGAACTGGCATAATGTTGTTCATAGCCTCTTCAAACACTTCAAGAGCTGGTTTTCCAGCTTCCTGTTCTACACGGGCAAATGCTCCGTATACGATTTTCTGAGCAACTCCTTTTTTACCATCCAGCATAATGTTGTTGATCAGTTTTGTCACAACTTTGTTGTTGTAAATAGGATCTGCCAATACGTCTCTTTTCGCAATATGTCCTTTACGTGGCACGGTTCTTCCCTCCTTAATAATAATTAATTCATCGGTACTCATACTTTAAACTGCATGTTCGTGCAGGACTTTTATATCTCCTGTAACCTTCGTAGGAAACAATAAAGTTCCGGCACAACTATACAAGGTAGCGTATTACGCTGCTTTGTACCAATTTAGTTTTATCTTATTTTTTCTTAGGTCTCTTTGCTCCATATTTGGAACGAGCCTGCATTCTGTTGGCTACACCAGCTGTATCCAGTGTACCTCTAACGATATGGTAACGAGTACCTGGTAAGTCTTTGACACGACCACCACGAATCAGAACAACACTATGTTCCTGTAAGTTATGTCCTTCACCTGGGATATAACTTGTTACTTCGATTCCGTTAGAAAGACGAACTCTGGCAATCTTACGAAGAGCTGAGTTAGGCTTCTTAGGAGTTGCAGTCTTAACGGCTGTACATACACCTCTCTTCTGAGGAGAGCTTGTATCTGTCGCTTTCTTCTTTAAAGAGTTAAATCCTTTCTGAAGTGCCGGCGCTGTAGACTTCTTTACAGATGTCTTTCTCCCTTTTCTAACTAATTGGTTAAAAGTTGGCATTGATTTCACCTCCATACATGTTTTCTACTTTTGGTTACTTTAATTCACCTAGTGACTTACAACGCACCTTTTTCTACCATCTAAAAAGGCACGCTAGGCTATTATAAATCGCTAGCGCGCCTTTGTCAATACTTTTCTCCAGATTCTCCGTTAATCTCTTCCGGATTTTTCGTGAATCAATGGAGAACTCCTATGAACGAGTGCTAAATTGAATTTAAATGCTCCACCGGTCAGCCGATCAATGAATCATTCTGTTTCAGATTTTCAAACCTTATCTTCCATCTTGAAAATCTCACTGCTGAAACAAATCTTACCGAATCATCTCATTGCCTCTGTATCATTCCACATCTATGAGGTTGACTCCTTATCCGTTCTATCCGTTCTGAAGCCCGTAACATCTCTCCCGAGATTACGCCGCTTCGCTAAGTCAGTCCCATCTTTCTAATCTGATACTCTTCCCTCAGCTGCCGGTTTTAAAGACTCGCAAAAGTCTTTTGGAGCACTGTGGGCATTTCTCCTTTCTTTTTATTCATTCATCTTTTGTTGTTGATTTTATTATATCAGTTTCTGATTTATTTGTCAAATTAAAAGTATTTTCAGTTTTCTTAAGATTTATTTGCGTTGTTTACTGATTTCAACAGACGAGAGGGAGCAGCTTTCCTCTTCACATCGGCATCCCGCGGAGCGTTTTTATAATATAAAAACCGATGCAGTCCCACGGTCTGCATCGGTTTTTTGTTCCATCTTCTGCACTCCAGCTGATTTTAGAAAAATCTTATTCTTCTACAGCAGTCTCTTCGTAGTTGATTTCATCTTCAAAATCAAACTCTTCTTCCAAAGAAAAATCTTCTTCATCCGTGCTGATTTTTACATCACGATAACGCTTCATACCGGTACCGGCCGGAATCAGTTTTCCGAGGATAACATTTTCTTTCAGTCCTACCAACGGATCCACTTTTCCTTTGATTGCCGCATCGGTAAGAACTTTTGTTGTCTCCTGGAAGGAAGCTGCGGACAGGAAGGAATCTGTCGCCAGAGATGCCTTTGTAATTCCAAGCATAATCTGATCGGCTTTTGCCGTTTCCAATCCCTTTTCTTCCATCTCTTTGTTTGTATTTTCCAGTTCCAGTACATCAACCATCGCTCCCGGAAGATAACTGGTATCTCCTCCGTCTTCAATGCGAACTTTCTTAAGCATCTGACGCACAATCACCTCAACGTGCTTATCATTGATGTCTACACCCTGCAGACGGTATACTCTCTGTACTTCCCGAATCATATAATCCTGAACCGCGCGAATTCCCTTAATACGAAGTAAATCGTGAGGATTCACAGATCCTTCAGTCAGTTCATCTCCGGCTTCCATAACCTGACCTTCCTGTACTTTCAGACGGGAACCGTAAGGAATTAAGTAAGTTTTCATATCTCCGGTTTCACGATTGGAAATAATAACTTCGCGTTTCTTCTTTGTATCTTTAATCTGAACTTCTCCGCCGAATTCTGCAATAATTGCAAGACCTTTCGGCTTCCGGGCCTCGAACAGCTCTTCGACACGAGGAAGACCCTGCGTGATATCATCACCGGCTACACCACCGGCATGGAAGGTTCTCATAGTAAGCTGTGTACCAGGCTCTCCGATTGACTGCGCAGCGATAATTCCGACTGCCTCACCAACCTGCACTGCCTGACCGGTTGCCATATTGGAGCCATAGCATTTTGCACAAGCCCCGACGGTAGACTTACATGTCAGCATCGTTCTGATTTTCACCTTGGTATATCCTGCGTCCACTACCGTTTTTGCACGCTTCGGTGTGATCATATGATTGCATTTTACCAGTACTTCTCCTGTTGCAGGATCTTTGATCTCCTCTGCCGCATACCGACCGGTAATACGTTCTTCCAGACTTTCGATCACTTCCTGCCCATCCATAAATGCTTCCACATACATTCCCGGAATTTCTCCGCCGTTTGACTCACAGCAATCCTGCTCACGAATGATCAAATCCTGGGATACATCCACCAGACGACGAGTCAAATATCCTGAATCGGCAGTACGAAGCGCCGTATCGGACAGACCTTTTCTCGCTCCATGAGCGGAAATGAAATATTCCAGTACGTCCAGTCCTTCACGGAAGTTTGACTTAATCGGCAATTCAATGGTTCGTCCAGATGTATCCGCCATCAATCCACGCATACCTGCCAGCTGTTTAATCTGCTGATTAGAACCACGGGCACCGGAATCCGCCATCATGAAGATATTATTTAGTCGATCCAATCCGCCGATCAGCTTATCGGTCAGAACTTCATCGGCATCAAACCATGTTTTCACAACAGCCTTATAGCGCTCTTCCTCTGTCAGAAGACCTCTCTTATACTGTTCCGTAATAAATTCTGCCTGATGCTGAGCATCACTTAAAATCTGTGGTTTTTCAGGCGGCACGGTCATATCGGAAATGGATACGGTTAAAGCTCCTCTTGTTGAGTATTTGTAGCCAATTGCTTTAATATCATCCAGTACTTCCGCCGTTTTTGTTGCCCCATGAATATTAATACATTTATCAAGAATCTGTTTTAACTGTTTCTTTCCTACATGGAAGTCAATCTCTAACGCCAGTGCATTTTCCGGCTTGCTTCGGTCCACAAAACCAAGATCCTGCAGAATGATTTCATTGAACAGAATTCTTCCAAGTGTACATTCCACAACCTGTGAAATCTGATTTCCGTTTTGATCTACCCCTGTACGTCTGACTTTAATTCTTGCATGAAGTGTAATTACTTTATTTTCATAAGCCAAATATGCCTCATTCTCAGATTTAAAGTATTTTCCTTCTCCCTTATCTCCTTCTTTTTCCAGTGTCAGATAATAAATACCAAGGACCATATCCTGAGACGGAACGGCAACCGGTCCGCCATCCGAAGGCTTCAGAAGGTTATTCGGGGATAACAGAAGGAATCGGCACTCTGCCTGCGCCTCCACAGAAAGCGGAAGATGGACAGCCATCTGATCCCCGTCAAAGTCAGCATTGTAGGCAGTACATACAAGCGGATGCAGACGAATTGCCTTTCCTTCGACCAGAATCGGCTCAAACGCCTGAATTCCAAGTCTATGCAGTGTCGGTGCACGGTTCAGCATGACCGGATGTTCCTTGATTACATCTTCTAATACATCCCATACTTCCGGCTGCAGTTTCTCAACCATTTTCTTTGCTGATTTTATATTATGAGAAAGTTTCCTTTCTACTAACTCTTTCATTACAAACGGCTTAAATAATTCGATTGCCATTTCTTTTGGCAGACCACACTGATAAATTTTCAAATCCGGTCCGACAACGATAACAGAACGTCCAGAATAATCCACACGTTTTCCAAGTAAGTTTTGTCGGAAACGTCCCTGCTTCCCTTTCAGCATATCAGACAGAGATTTTAACGCACGGTTTCCAGGTCCTGTGACCGGACGTCCGCGGCGCCCGTTATCAATCAAGGCGTCTACCGCTTCCTGAAGCATTCTCTTTTCATTTCTTACAATGATATCCGGTGCTCCTAATTCCAGAAGTCTCTTTAAACGGTTATTTCGGTTAATGATTCTCCGGTAAAGGTCGTTCAGATCAGAGGTCGCAAATCGTCCTCCGTCCAATTGCACCATCGGACGAATGTCCGGCGGAATGACCGGAACAACATCCAGAATCATCCATTCCGGTTTATTCTCGGAATTACAGAAAGCCTCCACTACTTCCAGGCGTTTTACAATTCTGGCTCTTTTTTGTCCGGTTGCAGTCTTAAATTCATCTTTTAAGGATTTTGCCTCTGCTTCCAGATCAATTGCCTGAAGTAATTCCTTGATTGCTTCAGCTCCCATTCCCACGCGGAAGCTGTCGCCATATTTCTCATAGGCATCTCTATATTCTTTTTCTGTTAATACCTGTTTGTATGCAAGATCGGTCTCTGCCGGATCCAATACAATATAGCAGGCAAAATACAGAACCTTTTCCAAAGTTCTCGGAGAAATATCCAGCATCAATCCCATGCGGCTGGGAATTCCTTTAAAATACCAGATATGGGATACCGGCGCCGCCAATTCAATATGCCCCATGCGCTCGCGGCGGACATTTGCTTTTGTAACTTCTACTCCGCATCGGTCGCAGACAACACCTTTATAGCGAACTTTTTTGTACTTTCCGCAGTGACACTCCCAATCCTTTGTCGGTCCGAAGATCTTTTCACAGAAAAGCCCGTCTTTTTCGGGTTTCAATGTTCGATAGTTGATCGTCTCAGGTTTTTTTACTTCTCCTCTTGACCACTCTCGGATCTTTTCTGGAGAAGCCAACCCAATTTTAATTGCATCAAATGAAATTTTGCTGCTTGCGTATTCATTGCTTGATTCCATCATTAAGGCTGCTCCTTCCTAAATTGCTCGCCAATCTACATGATTGTATCGTCTTCACCTTCAGATAATTCTCCCTGCTTGTATCCCAAGGCGCCTAATTCAGATTCACTTTCTTCATAGTTATGAAAAACACTATCTCCCTCAATCATTGGTGCAAGATCTTGATCTGCATCTCCGCCGTCGATGTTTTCTTTGATTTCAACCTCAGCTGCGTTTTCATCCAGAACTTTTACATCCAATGCCAGAGACTGGAATTCTTTCAACAGTACTTTGAAGGATTCTGGAACTCCAGGTTCCGGAATGTTATCTCCTTTGATAATTGCCTCATACGTTTTTACACGACCTACAACGTCGTCAGATTTCACAGTCAAAATTTCCTGAAGGGTATAGGATGCGCCGTAGGCTTCCAGTGCCCATACCTCCATCTCTCCAAAACGCTGTCCTCCAAACTGAGCTTTACCACCCAGCGGCTGCTGAGTTACCAAGGAATAAGGACCGGTAGAACGGGCATGAATTTTATCATCTACCAAATGGTGCAATTTCAGGTAGTGCATGAATCCAATGGTTACCGGACTGTCGAATTCTTCTCCGGTACGGCCGTCTCTTAATCGAACTTTTCCGGTAGTATCAATCGGCACTCCTTCCCATTCTTTTCTGTGGTCTCTGTTTTCATATAAATAATCCATGACATCATCATTGACTTTGTCACGCCATTTTTTATCAAATTCTTCCCATGATGTATTGGCATAGTCATTTGCCATTTTCAGAGTATCTGCAATATCATTCTCATCGGCTCCGTTAAATACCGGTGTTGCCACATTGAACCCCAGCACTTTTGCCGCCAAAGACAGATGGATTTCCAACACCTGTCCGATATTCATACGCGAAGGCACACCCAGTGGATTTAACACAATGTCCAAAGGCCGTCCGTTTGGCAGATATGGCATATCTTCCACCGGCAAAATACGGGAAATAACACCCTTATTACCGTGTCGTCCTGCCATTTTATCTCCAACGGAAATTTTTCTCTTCTGAGCAATATATACACGGACTGTTTTGTTCACTCCCGGCGGAAGCTCATCTCCATTTTCTCTTGTAAAGACCTTCGTGTCCATTACAACACCATAGGCTCCATGAGGAACTCTCAAAGATGTATCACGGACTTCTCTTGCTTTCTCACCGAAGATCGCCCGAAGCAGTCTCTCTTCTGCTGTCAGTTCTGTTTCCCCCTTTGGAGTTACTTTTCCAACCAGAATATCCCCGGCACGGACTTCCGCACCAATACGGATAATACCGTTTTCATCCAGATCCTTTAAGACATCTTCACTGAGCCCCGCAAGATCTCGTGTAATCTCTTCCTGTCCTAATTTGGTATCTCTTGCTTCTGCCTCATATTCTTCAATATGCACGGATGTGTATACGTCTTCCTGAACAAGACGCTCGCTTAACAGAACCGCATCCTCGTAGTTATAACCTTCCCATGTCATAAATCCAATCAACGGATTTTTCCCAAGCGCCATCTCTCCATTGCTTGTAGATGCTCCATCTGCTAAGATGTCACCTTTTTCTACTCTGTCTCCAACAAATACAATCGGTCTCTGATTCATACAGTTACCTTGGTTGCTTCGCGCAAACTTAATCACATGATATTCATCTCTTCCGCCGTCATCGTTTCTCACAACAATCTTTGTGCTGGTGGACTTTTCTACCACTCCGCCTTTTTTCGCTGTG
The DNA here is from genome assembly GCF_057535655.1 of Anaerostipes stercorihominis. Taxonomy (NCBI): domain Bacteria; kingdom Bacillati; phylum Bacillota; class Clostridia; order Lachnospirales; family Lachnospiraceae; genus Anaerostipes; species Anaerostipes stercorihominis. Next base: position 26,054 of record NZ_BAAJCL010000009.1, read on the forward strand.
ATGCACACACCGGAATCATAAGCTGCCTTGGACTCCATACCTGTTCCGACCACCGGGGCTTCTGTGGAAAGCAGCGGCACTGCCTGACGCTGCATGTTTGATCCCATCAGCGCACGGTTGGCATCGTCGTTCTCCAGGAATGGAATCATGGATGTCGCCACAGAAAATACCATTTTCGGTGATACGTCCATCAAATCCAGGTTTGATTTATCAAATTCTGATGTCTCTTCACGATAACGTCCGGATACATGAGTATGCACAAAATGCCCTTCCTCATCCAACGGCTCGTTTGCCTGTGCAACAACAAAGTTATCTTCTTCATCCGCAGTCAAATATACGACTTCGTTTGTAACAACCGGATTTTCCACATCACTCTTGTCCAGCACTCGATACGGTGCTTCAATAAATCCATATTCATTAATTCTTGCATAAGTGGCAAGAGAGTTAATCAAACCGATATTCGGACCTTCCGGAGTCTCAATCGGACACATTCTTCCATAATGGGAATAATGTACGTCACGGACCTCAAATCCGGCGCGATCACGGGATAAACCTCCCGGTCCCAGAGCTGACAGACGTCTCTTATGTGTCAGTTCTGACAGCGGGTTGTTGTGATCCATGAACTGTGACAGCTGAGAGCTTCCGAAGAATTCTTTCACTGATGCGGTTACAGGTTTAATATTGATCAGAGACTGGGGTGTAATGGATTCGATATCCTGGGTTGTCATTCGCTCACGCACAACTCTTTCCAGTCTTGATAAACCGATGCGGTACTGATTCTGAAGCAGCTCGCCTACCGCACGAATTCTACGGTTTCCTAAATGGTCAATATCATCATCGTTTCCAATTCCGTACTCTAAATGGATGTTATAATTAATAGATGCTAAAATATCTTCTTTGGTAATATGCTTTGGAATCAATTCATGCACGCTTTTCTTCAATGCTTGCTTTAATTCCTCTCCTTCATACCCTTCTTCCAAAATTTTCTCAAGAACCGGATAAAAGACATGCTCATGAACTCCAATTTCTTCCGGATCAAAATCTACATATTCCGCAAGATTTACGGTCATATTAGATAATACTTTGGTATTTCCTGCTTCCGTCTGAATTAAAACACCGGCAACCGCCGCATTCTGAATCTTGTCGGCAAGCTCCATGTCCACTGTTATTCCGGCCTCTGCCAGAATCTCTCCGGTTGTCTGGTCAATCACATCCTCTGCCAGCACAAATCCGCTGATTCGGTTTCTCAGCGCCAGCTTCTTATTGAATTTATAACGTCCGACCTTCGCCAGATCATATCTTCTCGGATCAAAGAACATGCTGTTAATCAGACTCTCCGCACTATCCACGGACAATGGCTCTCCCGGGCGGATCTTTTTATATAATTCAAGAAGTCCATCTTCATAATTATCCGAAGGATCTTTTTCAATACTCGCAAGAATCTTTGGTTCCTCTCCAAATAACTCTTTAATTTCTGCATTGGTTCCAATTCCCAGTGCGCGAATCAACACTGTAATCGGCACTTTCCTCGTACGGTCAACACGAACATTGAAAACATCATTGGAATCCGTTTCATATTCCAGCCAGGCTCCCCGATTGGGAATTACAGTTGAAGAATATAATTTTTTACCAATCTTATCATGGGCAATTCCGTAATAAATTCCCGGAGAACGAACCAACTGACTGACAATGACTCTCTCCGCACCATTGATAATAAAAGTTCCGGTTTCTGTCATCAAAGGAAGATCGCCCATAAAAATATCATGCTGTTTGATTTCATCGGTTTCTTTATTATGAAGTCTTACTTTTACTTTCAAAGGAGCCGCGTAGGTTGCATCCCTTTCTTTACATTCTTCGATTGAATATTTGATATCATTTCTGCACAGTTGATAATCCACAAAGTCCAAGCTCAACTGATCGCTGTAATCTTCAATCGGAGAGAGATCTTCAAATACCTCTGCCAATCCCTCTTCTAAGAACCAATTATAGGAATCCTTTTGAATCTCGATCAGATTCGGTACTTCAAGGACATCATCCTGCCTGGCATAGCTGATTCGCATCCCTGTACCTGATTTTATTGGCTGTATTCTGTTCTTTTCCATGGACGTTTTTCACCTCTTGATCTAAACCTGGTTTATATACTACACATCGGATCAAGGCGGACAAGTCCGCCTCGAACTCCCCATATCCCTCAATTTCTGAAGGACTTTCTCACAATTTTCAAGCTAAAATTTATACACTATGGGCAGACAAACCCACATTAAAGCATTTTCTTATGTTAGCATACACATTTTCTCATGTCAACAATTTTTTTAAGTTTCTCTTGACATTTCCCCGATTTCGTGCTTATAAAGCAAAACACACGTCTCAGATTGCTCTCTCTGCCCAATGCTTCCGCCGGAGATCTCTGATCCGTGTGTATCTTTCTTTCCAGACCTTAACCGTTACAGCTGTTTCATCCGCTCTGCCATTTCCTCAATGCAATCCGCTGTCTGCTCAAGACTTCCGAGCCGGTCAAAAAATCCGTGATCTAACCCTTCATATAAAATAACCTCAACGTCTTTTCCACTCCTTTGAAGCTTTTTTACAAATTCTTCATTGGAAATTCTAAAATAATCAAATTCCGCTTCAATCATAACCGTTTTTGGCATTCTGCTTACATCCTCGGCATAAACCGGTGAAATCTCTCCGCTCTCGGCAGAATATCCATCAGGGATATACAGAGATTCGATGGATTCTGTCAGCTCTTTAAATCGAAACAAACGATTCATGATATAGTCTTTTTGCTGCGGATACATCTCATATTTTGAATAGTCCCAATGATATTTTGTTTTTTCTGCCGGAAGAAGATCCAATGCCCCGTAAATAATCATTGCCAGCTTGATGCGCCTCTCCGTATCCCGAAGGCAGCAATTTACCGCTAGCGTACCTCCGGCGCTCTCCCCCGCAATGGCAATTTTATCTCTGTCAACTCCTAAATCGTCTGCATTCAGGCACATCCAATCCAAAGTCCCTATAATATCTTCCACAGCGCCCGGATAAGGAGTTTCCGGCGCAAGCCGATATTCCGGAGAGATAACAACTGCGTCAGACTGCTCTGCCAAATACCGGCACTGATTTCCCTTGGTGGCCACATCTCCTCCAAAAAATCCGCCTCCGTGAATAAACAAAACCCCCGGCCGCTCTTTCAAACTTCCCTGTTTTTTATAAATTGTCACCTGAATTCTGTGCCCTTTTACCGGAATCAGCTTTGTTTCTTCCTTAATAATGGCCGTCGTAATATCCTTGCCTTCCTGCTTCATCTCTCTGCGAAGAAGCTCCAAATTCAAATTTTCTGTCTTTACAGCGTTTGTTCTGTAAAGATCCTGAATTCTCGGAGCCCCTTTCGCCATTTCTCTTTCCAATACTTTTTTCTCAAATGCATGAGGAATGGTTTCCCCTCGTTTTTGTTTTTTATATACTTTCATTTCTATTCCTTTCTGGTTCTGCCGCAACAAGTTCCGAGGATTAGTCATCAGAACAAAATCGGCGGTTTCCCTTCAACTGTCTATATGACTATTACAAAAAAATCCCAAAGAAATAAAAATTTCTCTGGGATTTTTTTATAAGGAAACTTCCTGCGTCAGATATTTTGCAACCTTTTCGTCGGTGATCAAAACATTGATGTAGCCGCCTTTTAAAACTCCTAAAATTGCTTCCTTTTTCTCAATTCCATATGCAACTCCGACGCGGATTGGTATTTTTTTGAAATCCTCTAAATCTAAACTGATCAGATGGTCTTCAAACTGATCTTTCATTAAATTTCCGTTCTCATCCACCACATGTGAAAGAATCTCTCCGGTTCCGCCCATTTTCTGGAGCCTTTGAAACTCCTCCATAGGTATTAATTCTGCATTAATCAAAGCAGAATTTTGATCCAGCGTACCGATTCCCGCAACTGCAATATCGGCGGACCTGGCCAAGTCAAACACCTCTTTGATACTCTGCTCCTTCAAAAAAACCTCTTTTGCCTCCGGCGAAGTCACATACTGCGGCGCTAACATCTGATAGCTGTTTCCATTGATAATCTTGGCAACCTCCTCAATCAGATAATTGGAATATGCCATGCGATAATCTTTCGGTGCCGATACAGAAATGTTTGTTGCCGCCATCAGAGGAACAACTTTCACATCATCTGTTTTTAGAAATTTAAGCCGGACATCCCTGCTCAGATATTCTACCATATTCTGCAGTGTCACACCTCTCGTCAGCGCTACCGTCATATGATTTTTTAACGTTCTTAACAGATAATCAGAGGCGTAAAACGCAATTTCTTCTTTTAATTCCGATTCCTTTTGAGCACTTGCAATCACAGCTTCTTTCAAGCCAAATTTCTCTTCCAGAATTGCTTCCAGATTAATTGCTGAATTTTCCGGATAATTGATTTTGATCTGCACATATCCTTCACGCTTTGCCTGTGCCAGCGCTCTGGAAATCGTAGTTCTTGATACATTTAATTTTTTCCCGATTTCCTGCTGCGACATTCCCTGCTTATAGTGCATTTCCACCACTTTGATGATGAACCGTTCTTCTCTCAAATCTTCCACACCTTTCTATTGCTGAAATTACTCATATAGGAACAGTATATCTACTGCGCCCGGCTTTCGTCAATCGAAAAGAACATCTACTGTTAAATAATTAATCCAAGACATCCCAGTACCAAGGAAATTATTGTAACGCCCAACGTTGCCGCAAAATAATTGCGCTTTACTTTTGATAAGTACCCCCAGATACAAAGCACAACAATCAAAGGTAAAATTCCCGGCGCGATCGAATCAAGTATCGACTGCAGCGTTGTAGAATAAGCTCCGGTTGCAAATTTCAGCGGAGTTGATACCGTCACATAAGTGGATGCCAGCCCGCCCATCATAAACAGTCCAAGAATGCTGGCTCCTGCAATAATCATATTTACCAACCCGGATTTCAACATATTTTCTGCAAAAGAATAACCAAATGTATAACATTTTGAAGTCAAAAAGTATCCAATTCCAAAACAAATCACCGTCAGCAAAAGAATGGGTGCAATTCCGCCCAAAGGATTTCCCTTCTTGGCGAGAGGAAGGAACATTCCAATAAACAGATACATCAGTGTTGACCAAGAAATTGTATCACCGATTCCTGCGAGCGGACCCATCAGACCTGTCTTTAGATTCATAATCATCTCACCCGGAAGAGCTTCATAATTTTTAGATTTTTTCTCCTCCATCGCTAAGGTAAGCCCTAGGCAAGGTCCTCCGCCCCAATGCGCTTCTGAATTAAAAAATGTCATATTTCGTTTTAAAGCTTCGATATAGTGAGGCTTATCTTCTTTTTTCGGATAAAACTTTTTCAATGCCGGAACCAATGCCGCACAGAAAGCCGGTGCCTGCATTCTTTCAAAACTATGGCAGATTTCTGCCGATGTCCAATAAATCAGATATGATTTTAATACATCTCTTCTGGTAAGAATTTTAACTTCATCCTCTTCCTCTTCCTCTTCCTCTTCCTCTTCCTCGTCATCGTCATCGTCATAATCTGCATGACCGGTATACTCATTCTTCGTAAATGTAATGTATAAAAATGTCAGGAACCCTCCAACCATAAGAAGTGGGATCGTTCCAATTTTTGTATACTGAATCAAAAAGAATCCGGCAAAGAAAAATGGTATGTATTTTGGCTTTGAAATCAGATTTGCAATGATTGCAAATCCAACCGCCGGCAGACATGCCCCCATGGCAGATAAGCCGTTGGTTACAAACTTCGGAATATCATCTAATACCCCCTGTAATGCACCGCTTCCAAAGTAGAGTGCCAAAGTAATCAAAGTTCCAAAGCAAAGGAGACGAATAATCCCCACCGCAACAATTGACCAGCGTACCATTCCTCCGGCATTCCCTTTTTCTACAAAAGTATCGCCCTTCTGTGCAAAAAAACCTGCTGCCAGATAAAGAATATTTGTGATCTGAACACCCAGCAGTCCAACCGGAACTGCCAGTGCCACCGCGGCATTGGTGTCTAAGCCAGATGCCATCGCAACCGGAATCGCCACATAAGCCGCAAGACAGGGGTCTGTCGGCTGGTTCCCTCCTGCTGAAATAACTCCAAGATAAATTAACTGAAGAGAGGCTCCGATGATCATTGCCTGAGCCATATCTCCCAGTACCGCTCCTACGATTACCGCATTAAAAATAACCGTATTAAACATAAAAGCTCCCGCTGTATATGGAATACAGCACTTTGCAATTCCACAAAACAGCCCCAATAAAACCGCCTGTGCCAAAGTAATTGTCATGTCCTTATCCTCCTTTGTTTTTCATATTTACTGAACATTCGGAAATACTTTTTTCACCATATCCAAAGATTCTTTTTTATCTGTCGGCTGTGTCTGAAACAGTAACTTTACTCCTTCTTTTTCAAGATCAAACAGCGTCTGTGCCTCTTCCTCTGTAAAGCCGGTAGATTTATAAATCTGTTTGCGGTCACCGATAATGGACATATTTCCCAATGTTATCTCATCAAATTTCACACCCTTATCTGCCAGCTCTTTGATCTGTTTCACATCTTTGAAAAGTACAAACACATTGAGATTTCCAAACTGGTTTTTATTCCAGATCTCTACCGCCTTATCTACAGAAAAGATACTGACTTTAATTTCAGGCGGCGCAGCAAATTTCAAAACATTTTTCTGCATTTTGTCTTTCGCCACATTATTATCAATGACTACAATTTTCTGTGCCTTAAACACCTTGACCCACTGTGTAACAACCTGTCCGTGAATTAAGCGATCATCCACTCTCACTGCTAAATTCTTTGCCATATCAAATCTTCCTTTCGATCATAAATTCCTATTCTTCATCCTCGTCATCATCATTTAAAAAGCCTTCGGTATCCACTCTGAAAATTCCGTTTTTCCCATTTTCCACAGTATCCAGACTGAAATCTTTTCCGGACATAGATTCTCTTGACAGCACTGCATTCACCAGCATCGGCAAATTCATACCTCCGACCACTTCCAACGGCTTTCCTGTTTCCTGAATATGACGCATTACCTGATTACAAGGTGTTCCTCCAAATAAATCTACCAGAATCAGACTCCCCTGCGGAAATTCATCAATGGCTTCTGTAAATGCTTTTCGATACCGATCAATATCGTCTCCCGGTTCCAGAGAAAACGCGGCCAGGTTTTCACTTTCTCCAAACAGCATCTTTGCCGTATCTACCAGAGATACTGCAAACGGACCATGACTCAATAAAATAATTCCCGGCAAATCTTTGTTTATGCTTTCCGGTTTGCAACTCTTCATTTTTTCTCCCTTCCTTCTCTTTGGGTTTGCTTGAACTTTCGTTCATATTAGTGTTTATTTTTTCTACCTGATATTATTATATGCCCACTTCCAATGAATGTCAATACAAAATGAACATTTTTTCATTATAGTGTTCTTTTTTCTTTTTCGTGCAGCAGAAAAGAAATTTCACACAACAAAAAACTTCTGTATCCTAAAATACTCTGCCTCCAAGATCTCTGATTTTCCTCTCCCACTGCTTCTTTTGTTCTTTTGTGGGAACCTCATATTCTTTTTGTTCCGTCTTTCCGATTCTGCGGGCCTTTGCCACGCCAAATTTATGATATGGCATAAGCTCCACTCCAAGAAGTCTGCTCATTTTCTGACTTCTTGCTGCAATTCCCTGAAAATGCTCCTCTGTGTCATTGAGCCCCGGAATGATCGGACAACGCAAAATGATCTTTGCTCCTTTTGCGTACAAGGCATCCAGATTTCCAAGAATTTGTTCATTTCCCACTCCTGTAAATTCCCAGTGCTTTTCATGATCCGTCTCTTTATAATCCCAGAGAAATTCATCCACATAAGGCAATACGTTCAAATACGCTTCCAAAGGGGCAAATCCACTTGTCTCCATTGCTGTAGGCAGACCTGCCGCCTTCGATTCCTTGAGAATCTCCAAAGCAAACTCCCACTGAAACATGGGTTCTCCGCCGGAAAGAGTGATTCCCCCATGACTCTCTTGAAAAAAGTGAAGATCCTCCAGAACCTCTTCCACTACTTCCTGTGCGCTCATCCAGTTTCCGATCTGCTCCAGTGCGCCATAAGGACACAGTTTGACATATCCCCGGATCTGCTCTGCACTCTTCTCGTGCAGTTTTGACATATCCCGAAATATAAATCCGCATTTACCACAGTTCCTGCATTTATTTTTGATGTATTGAATCCCCACATTCTTCGTTATTCCCTCAGGATTATGGCACCAGAGACAGGAGAGAGGGCACCCCTTCAAAAACACATTGCTTCGGACTCCCTCTCCGTCATGAATGGAAAAATGCTGGATTCCGAATACCAGACCCTTTTTCCCCATATTATGCCTCCCCATATAATGTGCGGTGAATAATCTCTGTCTGAAGAACCTTATCCAGATTTACAAAAAATTCACAGTATCCGCCGACGCGTACAATAAGATCTCTGTGTTTTTCCGGATGAATCTGAGCATCCTTCATATCCTCCATATTGGTTGTATAAATCTGAATCTGCGGTCCTCCGTTTTCCATATAAGCTTTCAAAATCTGCTCGATTGACTTTCTTCCTTTTTCTTCCGTAAGGAAGGATGGATTAATCTTAAAATTCAGCGCATAACCTCCCGTCACATATTTGTCATCCAGATGAAGCACTGAATTCATCAATCTGGTAGGCCCCTTGGTATCCATCCCCTGACTTGGTCCCATACTGTCGCTAAACGGTTCTCCCTTCTTTCGTCCGTCAGGAGTGGCCTGCGCTATTTCTCCGTGATAAATATGGAAGAAATATCCGAAGAGTGTAGATACAAATTTATCTTTTCCTGATTTTTCATTGAGTTCCATAACTTTTTTTGTGAAGTAAGTTAAAACTGCATCGGCAATGTCATCAACCTCTTTGATCCCATTCCCATAGTGCGGTGTTTTATTCATCAGCATTGCCTGAAGCTCTTCATATCCTTCAAAATTGCACTTTAATGCCTGATACATTTCTTCCATGGAAACTTTTTTCTCATCGAAAACGAATTTTTTCATTGCACACAGAGAATCTGCAGCCGTTCCGATCCCGTAAGCATAGACTGACCAGTGCATTGGACACTCGCTTCCTCCTTGCAGCATATCCACTCCGCTTTCCAGACATCCGTCAATCAAAAGAGATGCATATGGGTCATAACATTGATTCTGCATTGTTGATTTTTTCTTCATCGCTTCCTGATAATCCCCTTCGATGGCTTCATCCATTTCCTCATAGTAGAACTTCATAAAATCGTCAAAGGTATCCACAGACACTTTATCATTTTTCCATTTGTCCATAATCCGTTCGATTAATACAGGGAATGCAATGGCTTCTGTTACCCCCCAATTCGGTTGTTTCCCGGGAACCATAATCTCAACACATCCCATATTGTAATAATCATTGGCATCTTCCCGGCTATAGCCAAGTTCCATCATATTCGGTATCCACACTTCATCATTCAAAAGCTGTGGTTGTCCACATCCCGCCTTTGCTGTCTCCACAGCTGCTTCAAAAATCCATGACGGACTGACAGGATTCACTCTAAGTCCCACGTTCGGATACGGCATTCCCACATCCCCGGCTACCTCAAGGCAGAGTCTGGTCAGCTCATTGGCCGCGTCCTCCCCGTCTCTCGTAATACCGCCCAGTGTTACGCTCTGCACCGTCCGCATCTTCGGCTCATTTACTTTTAACCAAAGACAGGATAACAGTTCCTTGGCTTCCTCCTCATTGATCGTTCCGTCAGCAATATCCTTTTTATAATATGGATACAGATATTGATCCAGTCTCGCAAAGGATAACGCAGAGCCACCCTGAATACTTGCAATTATATGGAGCATCCATGTAAACTGAACAGCTTCCCAAAAGGTTTCGGCAGGTTCCCTTGAAATTTTTTCGCAGATCTGCGCCATTTCTTCAATTTCTTCTTTTCTCTGAATCGAAATACCTCGCTCCGTCGGATAATTTCTTAAAGTCTCGGCATATCGTTTCACGAAACGGGAAGATGCCTCAGCAGCAATCCTCGCACTTTCATAATATTCTCTCTTCTCTGCTGTTTCAGCCCCGGCACCATATTCTTTTATTTCACCAATCAATCTTTCAAAGCCTTTGCCGATCATCTTTCCGTAATTTAAGCTGAGATGATTTCCTAAAAACCACGGAAGTTCATTGTAGGCTTTTTTGATTTCGGGATCATATGGAATCTTAAAGGCTCTTTCCAGTTCTCTCCCGATTTCATACGATTCAATCTCCCGGTCCCGGTATTTTCCCTGCATTTTTGCAATAATATTTTGAAGATCTTTAAATTCCACACTGGCATCATGGTGTACTCTGGACATCAGCGACCAGCGGCTTTTTTTACTGGTAAAATCATCTTCAAAGCTTCTGGCATGACCTTCTCCAAACTGAATACTTCCATCAAAATCCTGATGTTCTTTTTTTCTGGAAAGATACTCTTCAATCACCCTGACAGCATACGTTTCCTGTTCTGTCTCTGTCATAACATTTTCATACAGCGGACACATCCCCAACATGGTTCCCACAATTTTTTCACAGGGAAGAACCTCCTGCTTAACATGATCCAAAACATAAGCAAAGGCTTTTGCCCGCCGAATTTGTATTGGTTGTCCTTCCGTCTGTTTTAATGAGTCTGCCACATATTGGTAAAGATTCGTTGTTCTGATTCCCGCATCATTTAATTGTTGTATTTCTCGCTTGAGTTCACGTATTCTCTCATTCATGCGATATCTCCCTTCTCAAATGCACATCCGTTCACTATTGTGTTCCTTTGTATCTTTAATATATATCAGCTGTGTGATATTGTCAACTATAATGTGCATATTTTCTTCCTAACAAAAAAGACCATGACTCTTTTCCTGAGTCACAGTCCTTTGCTTGTGCTTTCTGGTTTTCCCGCCTTACAGCATATTTGTATAGATCTCTTTGTCCGCCGCTCTGATTGTATTCTGCTGGTTCAGTTCAATGGACATATTGTAAGCGTCACTTCGACTAACCGAATATTCCATCGGCTCCCCACCGGTATCAAAGGTGACAGTTTTTGCCACACAGACCGGAGCCCGGCTTTCCAGCCCTAAATTAAACGCATCGTACTCATCTGCCTTCTGAACCGTCAAATGTCTCTTCGCCCTTGATGGTACATGTCCATAATTGGACATGGTATTATGCAGCGAGCGTTCCGCGAAATCATACTCAATCAGTTCCGGACAACGCTCATAAGAGACATAGGCATCCGCAATGGACCACAGCTTTTCATTGATATAACGAAGTCGCTCCAAATGAAAAACCCGGTCTCCCTTGCGGATCCCCAAAGCTCCTGCTACTTCTTCACTGGCTGTACTGATCTTTTGCGTCAGTACTTTGCTCCTGGTATAATCTCCACGCAATTTCACCTGATTATAAAATGCGATGTTCGTGGAAATTGATTCATTTTTTCCTTCTTTTTTATTTCCGATAAAAAATGCTCCTTTACCGGCAAATCTCACAATACACCCTTCATTCTCCAAAACTTCCAGAGCTTTTCTTACGGTTGGTCTGCTGACATGGTAGATATCACACAATTCACGTTCTCCCGGAAGCGGAGAATAATACGGCTGATCTTCATAAACCTCCAAAAGCTTATGATATAATTTCATGTAAAGAAGCTGTCGTTTCTTCTCTGCCATATATTCTCCTTTCTTCATTCTGCTATAGAATCATTATCTTATGTGATAATCTTAACATTTCACCCTTTCTCTTACAAGTTCGATGCTTCAAAATTTTATAACAACCCGGAATTTATCCCCCTGAATTGCCGATTCAAAAGCTTCCTTATAGTCTTTCAATTCATAGACTTCGCTGATAAACGGTTTTACATCTACAATTCCCTGCGATAGTAATCTCGTAGCTTTTGTGAAATCCACCGTATTGGAATTTGCTGTACCAAGCAGTTTTGCCGCGCTTTTGTGAAGCCAGTCCGGATGAACGGAGATCGGCGTATCCGGATAGAATGAACTGTAAAGGACCATTCGCCCGTTGTTTGCCACAAGCCTCAAAGAATCCTCTGCCACCGCCGAGATTGGTGTGGTGTCAAAAACAACCTGTGCCTTTCTTCCTTCTGTAATTTCCTTTATCCGCTCCCCGAGATCTTCTTTTGCCGGATTTACTGCATAGCTTGCTCCCAACTTCTGAGCAAGCTTTGTTCTTTCCTCGTTTGTATCGGAAACGATCACGCTGGCGCCCCGTTTCTGCGCCAAAATGGTATGCAAGAGTCCCATGATTCCGCACCCGATCACAACTACCGTATCGCCGAATTCAATCTCTGCAGTTTCTACGCTGTGAAGTACACAAGACAGAGGTTCTGTGATCGTCGCTTCCTCCGGCGAAACATGATCGATTGGAAACAAATTTTCCGGATGAACTAACAGATGTGAGCTCATACCGCCCATACCCTTTTCCGGAAGTCCTTCCTGCTGCTTGCTGTGGTCAAAATGCTCACAATTTTGTTCGTTACCACTTTTACACTGATAGCAATTTTTACAGGGAAGTGTCACCCCGACTGCTACAAAGTCTCCTTCTTTCCACTGTCTTCGGTCTACGTTTTTTCCCATTTTCAAAATTCTGCCCACCATCTCATGTCCGCCGATAAATGGGTATTCTACCTTCTTCACTCCGGTATAAACTCTCTGTTCCCATGTACAGATTGCACAGGCTTCCACCCTAACCAAAACTTTATCATCACTCACTTCGGGAATCGGATATTCTCTGAGTTCTATCTGCTTTTCACCTGTAAATACTAATGTTTTTGCCATCTCACTCATCCTGTTTTACCTCCGTGTCTTTTATTTAAGATGCAACTCCAAGGAATCCAAGCCCTCCTAGGACAACCCCTATTACAATTAAAATCACCATAACCGTTGTCGCTTTCATTTTTCGATTTTTTAACAGATACAGTGTCAGAAGAGTCACTGCCAACGGCAAAATCCCTTTGAACAGCGCGTCAAATACCGTTTCCTGCACATTCATTTTCAATGCTCCGAATTTAATCACCGCAGAACAATGCACTGTAACAAATTGACTGGAGAGAGCTCCGAGGACAATTGCTCCCATCGCGGAAGCGCCTGTAATCAGCATCTGGAGTTGGTTTCCTCCGAGAATCTTTTCAATTCCGTCCTTGCCCAGTTCATATCCCTTCATCCAGCAAATATATGCCACCGGCCACATGATTCCAAACATTAACAAGGCATACACCAACGGTCCCAAAAGATTTCCCTGAGAACCAAGGCTGATTCCAAAGGCCAGTAAAATCGGCGTTAAGGTCCCCTGCCATAAAGTATCTCCGATTCCTGCAAAAGGTCCCATTAATCCGGTTTTTACTCCATTAATTGCATCATCTGTAATGGGCGCTCCGTTGGCTCTCTCTTCTTCCATCGCCAATACAATTCCCGGAATGACGCCACCGATGTGAGGTTCGGTATTGAAAAACTGCATATGACGTTTGATGCATGCTTTATACTCTTCCGGGTCATCTCCATACAGTTTTTTTATGACATGCTTATAGGAATGCACCAAGCCGGTTGCCTCTAATCTCTCATAATTATAATTGGCATGAGAAAAGAAGGTCCATCTCCAAAAAGCTTTTACCACATCTTTTTTGCTTAATTGTTTTCTTTTTTCTTCCATCATTAGAAATCCTCCTCATCATCGTCATCCATTACCACCGTCTGATGATTTTCTGCCGCAGCCGGCTGAGGCGCATTTTGATTTAACAGCACAGTATAGAAATATCCGATCACTGCTCCCAAAACCGCCACTGCAATCACCGGAAGTCCCAAATATGTAACTAAAATAAATCCTACCATGTAAAACAACAGAGTTCCTGGTCTGGAAATCGCCCGAAGATTCATCGCAATTCCCAGTGCCGGCAGAAGTCCTCCGATCACCTGCAGCACTGTCAGCGGACGCCCTGTTAACTGCTGAATAATTCCCTGAACCGCAGAAGAGCCGAAATAGGTCGCGATTGTTGCCGGAATCACACATAGACAAAACATTAAAATCTGCGGCGGAACAACATGCCAAAAACAAATTTTCTCAATGTTGCCTTCTTCTGCAGCTTTGTCTGCCATATGCACAAAGGTTACATCCAGCGTCATATGAGCGACCCAAATCATCGTTCCGAGAAGTCCCAGCGGAAGCGCAATGGTTACCGCTGCTGCCGGATCCACTCCTGCTGCCAGCGCCCATGCTGTTCCCACAGTTCCAGCCAGTCCCGGATCTTGAGGTGCCGTTCCTCCGGCAGAAATAAATGCCACATAAGGTAAATTAATTGCAGCTCCAATGATACACCCCTGTACCGGATCTCCCAAAATAAATCCAACTAAAGTACCGGCAACCAACGGTTTATAAACCACAGAAATACTTCCTAACAGTGAAAGCCACGGGGTTCCTATATTTCCGAGATAATACACGATACCAATCAAAATCGCCTGAATTAATGATATTTGCATCTGTTTCCTCCTTCATTTTCTAAAGCATTTTTGAAATATCTGTTGCACTGTCCTCTGCGATAATCCTCACGCTGATCTTCGCACCTGCCTCTGACATTTCCTTTAACATCTTCTTTTCTTCTTCGGATGCCGAAATATTTCGGAAAAACTTTGTTCTTGTTCCACTGACTCCCATACCTCCGATGTTGATCTCATCGAATAAAATCCCTGCTTCCATCAGTCGATATAACGTCTCCGGATACTTTACCAGCACAATACAGCGATCTCCCGCAAATCCTTTTTTCAGTCGTTCCGCAGCTTTCTCAACCCCAAAGGTCGCAAGCTTTACATTGGCCGGAACACATGTTTTTAAAACACTTTTCATAAACGGATCTGACGCTACACCATCATCAATAATCATAATTTTATTTGCTCCGGTGTAGTTCAGCCAAGAAGTCATCACCTGTCCGTGGATCAGCCGGTCATCAATTCTTACAAGTACAATTCCATCAATTTTCATCATTATCTCCTTTCTTTTATTACCAGTGGTTATGTATTAAATAATACCACTTCGCACTATTTTGTCAATATTATTTAATATTTTTTTCTTTTTTTGTACATTCTTACAAATTTTCTGGGATTTTTTATCTATTTTTCACAAATTTAATTACCTTTGGTAATATTCTATTGAATTTGTCTTACGCCTCTTCTATACTAAACTCAAATTCCATTTAAGAAAGGAGCACATTTTATGAAATCAGCAGTATTATCCACACCTTCATTTTCTGCTTCCGTTTCCTGCATGGATCTGCTAAACCTGCAGAAACAGATCCGGGAATGTGAAGCGTCTGAAATTTCGTTTTTCCACTATGACGTCGTAGACGGCAATTTCAATCAATGCTTTATGCTTGGCGATGTGCTTTTGGAAAAAATGTCCCAAGCAACAAAACTTCCCATCGAAGTTCATCTTGCCGTTTGTCACCCGGAACAATACATTCATCGCTTTTCTGCCTGTGGAGCCGACTATATCGCAGTTCCATATGAGAGTTTAGAAAATCCTCTTCAAATTTTTGATGAAATCAAACGCTGCGGAGCCGAGCCTGTACTATGCTATCGTGCAGATACGCCACCTCAAAACGATTTTATTGATCTGGCAAAAGAATGCGCATGGATTTTAAAGCTAACTGTCGCCCCGGGATTTTCCGGACAAAAGATTCAGCCTCAGGCAATTGACCACATTCAGCAGATGTCCGGTCTTTTAAAACAGCATGGTCTTTCCATCCCGATTCAGGCAGATGGGAATGTAAATTCCTCCACCATCGGAACACTCTCCCGGGCAGGAGCGGAAATTTTCACCGGAGGAACCTCCGGTCTATTCCTGCCGGGCAAATCTGTTTCTGAAAATCTGCAAACTTTAAAACATTCAGTTTAATACCATTGGTATTATCTATATTGACTTTATATTTACCATTGGTTATAATTTCATTAAACATATTACATTTTATTTGGATTTTAGGAGGTATCGCAAATGCTAGTAACTATGAAAGAAATTCTTGATGACGCCAAACAACGCAAATATGCTGTGGGGGCTTTCAATGTGCCCAACCTAGAATCTGTTCAGGCAGTGATTTCTGCAGCAGAAGAATTAAATGTTCCCGTGATTTTACAACATGCAGAGGTTCACGAAAATCTGATTCCTCTGGAAGAAATCGGTCCCATCATGCTTCAATATGCAAAACGCTCTTCTGTTCCGGTCTGTGTCCATTTAGACCACGGCGCCTCTTTTGAACTTTGTGTCCGTGCAATTCAATTAGGCTTTACGTCCATTATGTACGATGCATCCTCCAAAAGTTATGAAGAAAATTTTTCAGAAACCAAAGAGATTGTGAAAATTGCCCATGCAGCCGGCGTTTCTGTGGAAGCCGAGCTTGGTCATATTTTTACCTCCTCCGTCGGCGGCGGAGAGGGCAGAGGCGCTGTTGGGGCTGAGGATTTCGATTCTCTGAACGATTGCTATACAGATCCACTTATGGCAAAAAAATTTGCAGAAGGGACCCACGTAGATGCTCTTGCCATTTCCTTTGGAACAACCCACGGCGTATATCTGACAGAGCCAAAGTTAGATCTTGACCGCATTACACAAATAAAAGAAGCCATCGACCTTCCGTTTGTTATGCACGGCGGTTCCGGCGTCTCCGATGAAGATTTTAAAACAGCCATCCAAAACGGCATCACAAAAATCAATTACTATACATACAGTTCTCTGGCAGGAGGAAATGCAATCCGCGATTTTATCTCCTCTGCGCAAGAGGAACAGATCTTTTTCCATGATCTGATCGCCGTCGGAAAAAAAGCAATCAAAGAAGATGTCAAAGCTGCCATGACGGTATTTGCGGACTCCATTCTTTCACCGACTAACTAAAGAGCAAAGCGTTTTTATCATATAGATTATAAAAAATAGACAAAAGAGTTTTTCTTTTTACTCTTTTGTCTATTTTTCTCTTCATGCTTTATAACCTGCTCTAAATTTCATCTTCTTCTGTTTCTTTTTGCATTTCCTCATACATTTCATGAAGTAAAATCGGCGGCTGCTTTGCTGTCTCCAACACGTTTTCATAAAGCTCGTCGTAGGACATGGCGTCCCGCATCATCACTGCCTGAACTACCATTGCCATATTTACCCCTGCGATGGCTTTAAATTTCTTCCGGGAAAGGCTTCGGAATATGACATTGGACGGTGTACCGCCCAGAATATCCACAAAAACCAAAACACCGTCTCCTTCATCCAGAGAATCCAGCATCTGATTGACCTTGCCTTCAAACTCTTCGACTCCATCTTCATGGTGTAATCCGATCGTTCCTACCTTTTCCTGCTTTCCGGCAATCAATTCTACCGCGTTCAAAAGCCCCGATGCAAACTCCCCATGGGTTGCAATTAAAATACCTGTCATTTTTTCATTTCCTTTCTTAAGAGTTTTTCTCATAGACACGTTCTGTGATTTTTTCTGCGATCTCCTGAATCTTTCCATGCTCCACCGCAAAATCCAAAATACTATACCGATCCCGCACCGTATTTCCATTTAAAATTCCCCGGTAAAACAGTTCTCGATCAATTCCTGCCTCCAGGGGGTGAATCGGAGCTCCTTCGTCCTCTAAAAATTCCTCAATTTCTTCTCGGGACGGCGCCATTTTCTCGACAGCATCCGGGAGTTCCTCTGACATCTCATCAAATACTTCTGCAATGATCGGTGTGGCAATTCCCACTTTAATTCCGTGCAATTCCGGATTTTCCCCCCGTGCAATCACCGCCATCTCCCAATAGTGACTTAACATATGCTCCGCACCGGAAGCCGGACGCGATACCCCAATTAAGCCCATTGCAATTCCCGTAAGCGTTAAAGCTTCGATCAGATAAAGAATTGCCGTTTCATCCCTTTTTGCCAAAGCTTTTCGATGAACAACCACTTTGTCCACTGCTTTCTGCACCAGCTTTACAATGGTTTCACAGTAATACTCTCCTGTTTTTTCATGAGACAGCTTCCAATCCGCCAGAGCTGTCAGCTTCCCAATGACATCCCCATATCCTGCATGAATCAGTTTCATCGGCGCCTGTTTCATAATCTCCGTATCCCCTACAATGGCGTAAGGCAAAACAGCCTCATAAGAAATCTTTTTACCTTCCCTGATCAGAGGCGCTCCGGATGATGCATATCCATCCATGGACGGAGCTGTACACACAATCGTATATGGAATTCCCGTCCTTGAGGACATATATTTTGCCATATCGTTTAAGGTTCCGGAACCCACTGCAAGAATCATGCCGGTATCTCTTTCTAATTCCATAAACATTGCTCCGACGGCCTTTTCATCGGGAATCAAAAGATTTTCACCGGAATCCAGGCTATGACTTTTCACATCAAAGCCTTCTCGTTTCAAAATATGAAACGCCTGCTCTCCTGCTGCCTGATAGGTATGATGATCGCTTAGCATATAAATCTTACAGTTCTGAAACTCTTTCAAAATTTCCGGCAGCTGTTGGATTGCATTTTTTCCCATAACCAGCTTTTCAATCTCCAGTCGATGGACTCTTCCACATTTACAGGCAAAGCTTACTCCCGCCATCTCATTGATACTCATATTCAAAATTTCATCCATACAAACTCCTTTTCAATACAAATGATTATATCATTATGTTACCACTGGTTATATTTATATTATCATATTTTCCGGATTTGTCAATCCGTTTCCATAAAAAAAGAATCCTGTCTCCAGAATTCTTTTTTCTTTCACTTTTTTATTTTACCGGACGCGCAATCGCTGCCGCTTTGCGATACCACGGACTGCCGTAAGACACACTCCTGCCATCCGCATGTACGATGGTATCATTTCCGATAAACATTGCTACATGATCAATATTTTTATATCTCCCGTTTTTTCCATTTCTTTTTTTATAAAAGATCAGATCCCCGGGTCTTAATTTTGAGGATTTTTTATTATAGGAGGAAAATTTCAAAAGCTTCTTTTGTTTCCCGCACCATCTGGCAAGATCTGCTGCCGTCGGCGCATAATTTTTGCTGCCAAAATTCATATTTGCACTTTCATATGCCTTCCAGATAAAGGAACTACAATCTACATATCCCTTTTTCATTCGCTTCTTCTGACTGTACCTGGGCTTGCTCTTACAAATGGAATGAGCCCGCATTACTGCTTTGTAGGCGTTGGTTTTGCTAATATAAACATCAAACTTTACCACTGCGCCGTCAACTTTGATTATCAAAGAAGTTTTTCCGTACTTCTTCCCTTTTACCGTTCCACCTGAAGAGATCCAAGCATACTTCCGATTTCCAATCTGATACGATACCGGCATATACCCGCTGGCGCCCCGCACTTTATAGGAAACTGGCTTCCCTTTCTGCACCACATAAGCAGCTCGAATCAGAGGATTAGTACATTTTACATCAGCCGTCAGTATCATTCCATCAACAAAGACAAAAATCTTTCTCGTCTGCTTTCGGAAACCAAAGATCTGTCCGCGATCCGAAACATAGAAATCATTGTTCCGATCTGCCGCATATAATACATGATCTGCTCCATAGGAAGAAGCTCCGGTGAGCGAAATCTTCGCTTCATTATAAACGACAAGACCAATTTTGTCCTGTTTCAGCTTTGGCTCAGTAATTTGAAGATCCATAGATTTTACTCTGGACTTTTCTATGCTTCCGTCTTCTCTCCGATACAGCGCCGTGACTGTAACCTGTGCCGTTCCCGTCTGCCGCCCTGTAATTTTAGCACAGCTTGCATCCGTTTCCGGCTCCACTCTGACATTGTGGTTGGATGTCTTCCATTGATATTCTATCTTAGATGCTGTGTTCTCCTTCTCATAGCTGCTTCCATATTTCAAATAAATATAGCCGCCCACTGCTACTCCGGCTCGATTCTCCTCATCCATATCATAATTTCTTGCCTCGTCAGGAGTATCATAAGCCCATGCCGGACCGGACCATTGATGCTCTGCTGCAAAAGCCGATTCGATGTGCAGCCAAAAGCTGCCTGCCGTTAAAAGCAGCATGCACAAAATCATTTTTTTCGTCCACTGTTTCATTTCCCAGTTCCCTCTGCTATTTTATTTGAATTCTTTCTGACATTCCCATCCTCTAGTTCATGACGTTGATTGGATTCCCCTCCATCCAATATTTCACATTATCAAAATTGATGACTGCACGTTTTACTAACGCTTCTTTTGTTGCAAATGCCACATGGGGCGTTGCAATGAGATTCTTTGCGCCAAACAAAGGATGATCTGCGGGAACCGGCGGTTCAACCTCAAACACATCCACTGCTGCTCCTGAAATTTGCCCCTCGTTCAGTGCATCTGCCAACGCCTGAGAATCCACAACAGGTCCACGCGCAGTATTAATCAAAACCGCTTCCTTTTTCATTTTTTGAAGCTGTTCTTTTCCGATGAGTCCTTTGGTACTGTCATTGAGAGGCACATGAAGCGATACAATATCACAGATGGATAACAATTCATTCAAACCTACATACGTGATGCCATCCAATTGTTTTTCTGTTCTGGAGTAAGCATAAACCTGACACCCAAATGCTTTTGCAATGTTTGCCACTCTGGTTCCGATAGCTCCGGTTCCGATCACTCCGAATTTTTTTCCTTCCAGTTCCATGCCAACAAGTCCCTCTTTGGTGCCCTCTTTTCTCACAGTCTCATTACACAGAACAATCCTACGATACAGAGAAATCAGAAGCCCAAACACAAGATCTGAAACTGCCGCAGTGGAATATCCCGCACAGTTGCTCACAACAATATTTCTTTTGCGGCATGCATCCAGATCAATGTGATCAATTCCGGTAAATGCCACCGCTAACATCTTAAGATTTTGGCACCCTACAATGACCTCACCGCTGAGCGGCAGATTTGCTACCATGATGACATCGGCATCCCTTCCCCTCTCAATCAAGGTTTCGGTATCTGTCACCCTCGTATCATAAGAAACAATTTCCACATGATCTGGCAGCGCCTTCCCGGCAATTTCTCTTAACAGCGCTTCCTCTACACCCAAAGGTTCAATGATGACTAATTTCATAACGCTCTCCTTTCGATACAATCCTTCTTATATCCTACCATAATCAAAACCTCTTTTCCAGCAAATTGGCTAAATTGGTAGGTCCAAATTGCCAAAAGTGTCAAAAAAGCATCCCCACAGGAATCAAATAAAAAAGCTTTGATTCCTGCAGGAATGCCTTCATTTTTCAGAAAGGGGAAAATTCTTCGGCTCTCACCATCCTCACCTTTCCAAAAGCGTTATAACCTTTAGATAAACTCAATGGTCATTCCAGGCTGCAGATCTGATGGAAGCAGCGGTTCTGTTCCAGTTACTGAAATATATCCCGGAAGCGGAGCTTCTTCTGCCCCCTGAAAACTAATGGTGCAATGTCCCAGCCCCCGAAGAGTTTGATTAGCTTCTGAACCTACTGAAGTCACCTCAAATCCTTTTTCATTAATAATCATTTTATCTCCCGGCTGAATATCCGCAACCAGAGTTTCCACCGAATGAAGGACACACAAATCCAAAAAAGCATCCGGCGCATCTTCGTTAAATAAAATTATAAAATTTGTATCCCGATCTCCAAGAAAATTCAGAGAATCCTTTCCTAAACCTTTAATTCTTGTAAAATATTTCATAAACTTTCTCCTTTTTCATTCACTCTGACCGATACATTATGAATATAAACCTGTACTTGCAACAAACGCAATAATTACTGCCAGCGGTCCTGTGATCAATCTGGAATAAAGCACAGACGGTACACCCAGCTCAATGGTACTTGACTCACATTCTGCAAGACTTAAACCAACCGGTATAAAGTCACATCCCACCTGAGCATTAATTGCAAACAAAGCAGGAAGAGCATACTGCGCCGGAATTTTTCCCATTGCGATCTGAGAGCCAAGAAGCGTACCGACAACCTGCGCGATGACTGCTCCCGGTCCCAATACCGGAGATAAAATCGGCAAGGCACAGACTACGGAAATCGCAAGCATTCCAGGCAGTGTGGAACATAGCGGCGAAATTGTTTTTGCAATAAAATTCCCGGCTCCCGATGCTGTAATAATTCCTAAGATTGTACTGGTAAATGCCATAAACGGAAGAATATTTTTTATGACCATCTCAATTGTTTCACGACCGGCTGCAAAAAACTTACCTACAACCTTACCTACTGCAATTCCGAATCTTGTGATAATTCCAGGCTTTTCCTGGCTCTGTGACCGCTCCGGCTGCGGTTTGGTCTCCGCACTCTTTTCCACCGCCTTGTGCTCTTTGACCTCAGCCTGCTCTTCTGTAAAACTCAGACATGACTCATCTACCGCCGATACATACACATCCGGAGTAATAAATTTTGCCAGAGGACCTGATTGCCCCACCGGATTTGTGTTAATTGTAAATACGCCTTTCTGAGGATAAATTCCGCATCTTAACGTTCCACCACAATCTACAATCGCTACCATAATTTGTTCGTCCGGAACGTTATTTTTATGTCCGTCTACAGGCGTTCCCCCTGTCATCTCCGCAATTTTCTCTGCCAGTGGACATATGCCGCCGATTGCCGTCATACTTAAAATAATATTGCATTCCTCTGTCGGCTGTAATACCAAAGGTCCCCCGAAACCTCCGGATCCCGCTTCTACTTTAATTGCTCGATACATTTATGCCGCCTCCTTTTGTGATTCCATTTTCTGATATTTTCCATGTAAAAATAAGAAAATCCGTTCCGTCACTAATCCACGAATCAAGATGACTACCAATCCGACCAGGAAATAGCGTACTGCCAATTCTCCCAAAGGCAGCCCCAGCTTTTCAATTCCCGCTGCAATTCCCATATATACAAATAATTCACCTGCATTTGCATTTGGGAAAAATCCTAAAACCGGGTGGCAAAAACTAATTGCCGCATCAAAAAACGGTACCTTGTATTTTTCATCCACAAAGCGTCCAAATGTGTAAGCCATCGGGTTCCCAAGACAAATCATTCCGATCAGAGGCAAAAACATATATCTGCATAGCCGATTCCCTGTAATTTTCATACAGAACTTTTCTACTCTGTCTTCTCCCACCAATTTAATAATTGCGTTTACCGCAGTCATCAAACAAATGACAGTGGGAATGATTGATGTTACCCAGCTTAAAAATTGTTTTCCTCCCGTCTGAAACAACGTCATAAATCCATTTGCAAAACTTGAAATAACTTCCATTAGTTTCCTCCTTGTTTTTCATGGGCCAGACGGCTTTCCAAAGCTTCCATTGCCTGCTCGTATCCTTTATAGCATTTTCTTTTTTTCGGTTCCATACTGCGAATCTGCCATAAATATTCATAGATGCTTCTGCCTGTCATTTCCTGGCCTAAAAATTTTGTAACCGGTCGAAATCTTGCCATAAAAGTCATTCCGTCCAACACTTCACTTTTGGTAATCACCCCATTTTTGTCACAGGCAATTACCGCAATATGTCCTCTCGACAACATTCTTCCTTTTTTCTGTCCAATTCCTACCATTCCTGCCTGATTCACTCTATGTACTGCTTTTCGATAATCTTTCACCTGAAAAAATCCCCCCACAGACTGCATCACAAATAAGAATAGCAAGACCCCAAAAATCGGCAAAATTTCCATAGTTGTTTCCTCCTTTCCTTCTCTTCGTAATTTGTAACTACAGTTTAGCAGTTTATTTTTACGTTTGAAACAGATTTTATTGAACATTTGTTTAAATGCTTTATTTTGTACTTCTATATAAACAATTGTTTTTAAAATCGGCTCATCGCAAGAACAGGACGAAGCGCACCTATCACAAAAAGTGGAGGTTCTCTCAACGAACCTCCACTGGTATTAACATTTTTATAACATTTTTGCAATATCGCTCAAGGACTCTACAATCATATCCGGTTTTACATCGCTTTTTTCCACATCATCAGCACTGCTCTCTCCACTTAACACAAGAATTGATGTTACGTCGCTGCCGTCTGCCACCGCAATGTCTGTATACAGACGATCTCCTACAATCGCAATCTCTTCCGCCCGATACCCGGTTTTCTCAATGATGTAGTTCAATGTATGTCTGGAAGGTTTCCCAAAAAATTCAGGAAATCTGCCTGTGGACGCCTCAATAAGCTTTGCCATGGACCCACAGTCCGGAATAAACGTGCCCCCTTCCATCGGGCAGTTCCAATCCGGGTTAATTCCATAATAAGTACATCCATTCCGAACATAGTGACAAGCCTTTGATATTTTTTCGTAGGTTAGAGTCGTGTCAAATCCCAGAATCACGATGTCCGGATTTTCTTCTGTCAACGGCATCCCAAATGCCTGAAATTCTCCGATCAATGACGGAGTACCAACCACATAGATTGATTCTCCCGGATGATGCTTCTTTAAATATTCAATGGTTACATGACTTGAAATCATCATCTGCTCCGGCTGAATTTCAATATCCATTCCTGCCAGTTTATCAATATAAGCCTGCTGGCTCTTTGAAGAATTATTGGTAAAAAAATAGTATTCTCTTCCGGTATCTTTCACTCGATTCAAGAAATCTTTGGTAAAATCAAAGAGTTCTCCTCCTAAATATATTGTTCCGTCCATATCCAGAACGAAACATCGAATCTGATCTACAGGATTCATAGATATGACCCTCCTTTGTTCTCTGCTTATTCGCCTGTTCCGTAAATACGGTCCGTTACCTTTTTGGCAATTTCTTCAATCTTTCCTTTTTCCACCGCCAACTGCAGAATGCTGTATCGGTTCCGCACTTTATATCCATTTAAAATACTCTGATAAAAGAGTTCCCTGTCAATTCCGATTTCTTTCGGAGACACCGGAGCTTCCACTCTGCCAAGCAAATCCTCACAGTAAGCTCTGCTCGGAGCATCCTTTAAGATTTCCTCCGGCACATCGTCTTTCATCAGTTGGAAAATTTCTGCAATCACCGGTGTTGCCATTCCGACCTTAATCCCATGGAGCTCCGGAAATCTGCCTCTTGCAATAAAATCCATCTCCCAATAATGACTCAGCATATGCTCTGCCCCCGAAGCCGGTCTGGAAATCCCAATCAGCCCCATCGCCACGCCGGTTAGATTTAACGCTTCGATCAAAAACAAGATGGCTTCATCTTCCCGTTTTGCCAGTCCATCCACACGGCTGATAACGCGTTCCAATGCTCTTTCCACCAAAGTTACACACGTCTGACAATAATAATCTCCATTTAATTCTTTGGCTAATTTCCAATCCGTCAACGCAGTCAATTTCCCCAGAACATCTCCAAAGCCTGCCTGAATCATTCTCTGAGGCGCATGTTTCATAATCTCCGTATCACCTAAGACTCCATACGGAAGAGTTGCCTCAAAGGAAATTTTCTTTCCGTCTAAAATCAGCGGAGCGCCGTCTGCTACGTATCCGTCCATGGAAGGAGCGGTACATACAATCACATATGGAATGGAGGTTCTGGAAGAAATATATTTTACAGTATCATTTATGCTTCCGGAACCTACTCCGATTAAAAGCTTCGTTCCCCGTTCTATATTCAGCAGCACTTTTCCCACTACCCCTTCATCCGGAATCAAAATATCATCTCCGGAATCCAGAACTAAATTTTTCACTTGAAAATGATCTTCTTCCAGAAGCCCCAGTACCTTTTCTCCTGCCGCTGCAAAGGTATGATTATCACTGACCATTAATATTTTTCCATCATGAAACGGCTCTGCAATCTCCTTTATTTTAGGCAGAACGCCCTTCCCCATGATCAACTTCTTTATGTCCATCCGGTGATGTTTTCCACAACTGCAGTCAAAATTTGCCGTTCCCATCTGTTCCATTGTCATTGTTAAAATTTCATCCATACTCATATCCTCCGTTATTTTGAAAACTCATGTTCATAATGCATGATTCGTTCTACCTTCGGAGTAGAAGGACCATCTTTAAATTCCAGTCCCATCCAGATATCTAGCAGGTACAGAGCCAGCTGCGGAGCAACGACCCTTGCCCCCATACACATCACATTGGCATCATTACTTAAAATGGAGCGTTCTGTAGAAAAAGGATCATGGCAGACGGCAGCTCGAATTCCCGGAACTTTATTGGCTGTCATTGCCATTCCGATTCCTGTTCCGCAAACAAGAATCCCTCGATCGCAGTCACCTTCCGTTACGCCTTGACATGTTTTTACGGCAATATCCGGATACAAAACAGTTTCTCCGGCATCAGCTCCCTGATCAACCACCACATGCCCCTGTTTCTCCAAATGTTCCTTGATTGCTACCTTTAAATCATATGCGGCTTCATCGCACCCCAGAGAAATTTTCATAGTTCTTACCTCCGTTTATATTACTCTTCACGTTGTTTCCCTTTGATGCTTTTATTGTAAGGTTTTATATAGTCATTTTCAATTTAATTTATAGAACATTTGTTTAAATGTTTTTTTTAATCAAGGCATATCCACATTTGCCTACATAGATTCCAGCATTTTATTTGCACATGCCAGGTCGGTAATTAGAACATTAATGTCCCCCGCTTGTATGGCACCCTCTACTGCATCTGATTTATCTCTGCCACCTGCAATTCCGATTCGTATCTCAATATTTTGGAGCTGCTCTTCTTCAATTCCTACAACACGCTCATTAAACTGGCGAAAAGCCTGACGGTTTCCGTGGATATCATAGAAACGAAGGGCAGTCTCTCCAACAGCTCCTTTTTCCATGCACTCTTTTAATATTTTCTCATTCAGATATCCTTCATAAAATAATCCGGTTTTTCCGGCTTCCGGTACACCGATCCCCAGAAGTGCAATCCGCAGTTTATTAAAATAACGATAGATATAGCGGATTGTTTCTTCGTTCAAAAAAATATCCTTTACCTGTTTCGATGAAAATACCGCCGGCGCCAGAAACTGCACATAATCACCGCCAAACTTCTGGGCAAATTCTACTGCAATCCGATTGGATTGTACATCCAGACGATTGGTTCTCTTCTGACTGATTCCTCCATACATAGGAACAAACAGCAGATTTTGACTTCGAAGATCATATTCCTGCTTTACCTGAGTCACATGATGCAGCGTTCTCCCCATGCTGACTCCCACACAATCTCCATCTTCCAGGATATTTGATAAAAATGTAAATGCGGCCTCAGAAAGTCTGTCCCTGTGTTTTTCCTTGGAATCCAGAGGATCGCCCTCTACAACAATAACTTCTCTCAGACGATATTTCTCCTGCAGCTTCTGTTCAATTTCACCAAAATCAAAAACATCCGGATTTATGACTTCGATCTGCACAATTCCTTTACTTCGCCCGAGCTCCAACATCCTGGAAACACTGGTCCTTGACAGTCCGAGTATCCTGCAAATATCAGTCTGATTTCTCCGCTCTATATAATACAAATAACAACATTTGTAAATCAGACGATTGTCATCAATAATCTTTCGCATAGCAGCCTCCTTCTTAACCTATGATATACAAAGATAAGAACCTTACTATATCACGAAAAAAGTGCAGTATCAACTTTTCAGCTAATACTGCACTTTCATTTTCATTATAAAAAGAACTTAAGTCCCTGATTATTTCAGAGTTACTTTTGCTCCCTGCTCTTCTAATTTTGCTTTGATATCTTCAGCTTCTGCTTTAGATGCGCCTTCTTTCACAACTTTAGGAGCTCCGTCAACTAATTCTTTTGCTTCTTTTAATCCTAATCCTGTGATTTCACGAACAGCTTTGATGACTTTAACCTTAGCTCCGCCAACTTCTGTTAATTCAACATCAAATTCGTCTTTTTCTTCTGCTCCGCCTTCAGCGCCTGCTCCTGCTGCAACTACAACACCTGCTGCTGCAGATACACCGAATTCTTCTTCACAAGCTTTTACTAATTCATTTAATTCTAAAACTGATAAACCTTTGATAACTTCAATAATTTCCTGAGTTGTCATTATAATTTCCTCCTAATAATATTCTAATAATCTCACTGATAATTATTCAGCCGCTGCCCCTTCACCGTCTTTTTCAGCAATCTGCTTAATAACACGCGCAAAGTTTGTAATTGGGGACTGAATGCTTCCAAGGAATTTTGCAAGTAATTCTTCTCTTGATGGAATGCTTGCAATTACCTGGATTCCGTCTTTGTCATAGAACGTTCCTTCTACAACACCAGATTTCATTTCAAGAACTTCAATATCTTTCGCATATTTTGCAAGAATTCTCGCAGGAGCTGTTGCATCTGTTTTAGAAACAGCAATTGCTGTAGGTCCTGTCAAATCTCCAGATAATGATTCAAAATCAGTATCTTTTACTGCGAAACGGATCATTGAATTCTTATAAACTTTATACTCAACATCTGCTTCTCTTAACTCTTTACGCATTGCAGTATCCTGTTCTACAGTGATTCCGCGGTAAGAAACTAATACTGCAGACTGAGCATCTGTAAGTAACTCTTTGATCTCATTTACAACTGGTTGTTTTAACTCAACTTTTGCCATTGAAATGGTGCACCTCCTTGATTTATTTTGTGTACCACCGCACTCTTATATCAGAAAAGCCCTCTGTCTCCAAAGACAAAGGGCATAATTAGCATAAAACTAAAACTCTCCTCGGCAGGTTGATCTACGTTGCGCCATGCGGCACCTGCTGTCTTCGGCAGTAATACTGTAATATAATACCACAATATTTTTCTCTTGTCAATTATTTTTTAAAATTTTTTCAATTCTTTTCTTCCATAGTATATGGACAGTACCGCTCCCAGAGACCATCCTACCGGCCATGCCCACCAGATTCCAATATATCCCAACGGAACAGAAAACAAGAAGGATAATACTACCCGGACAATCAAATCGGTAAATGTAGAAATCATAAAAGCTTTCATTACCGCCATTCCTCTCAGAGCTCCGTCATAAATAAATTTAATGCTGATCACCAGATAAAAAGGTGTGACAATGTGTAAAAATCCGGCTCCGACTTTTATTCCATCCAATGAAGCCTTCGTTGCTCCATCCACAAAAAGTCCCATCAGAGATTTTGCCATCAAAAAACCGGCTGCAAAAAACATAACTGCCATTGCCAGAATTATTTTTAATCCGATACTCACACCGTCCTTTACACGATCTGTCTTACCTGCTCCAAGATTCTGTGCAATAAAACTTGAAATCGCATTGGAGACAGTTGTCAATGCCGCCAGTACAAATAACTGAATTTTGAATGCCGCAGAATATCCTGCCACAACCACAGAGCCAAAGCTGTTAATTCTTCCCTGAACAAATAACTGGCCCACCGATACAAAGGATTGCTGCATAATACTTGGCAGAGCAATCGCCAGCACTCTTCCGAGAAGAATCCAGTGAAATTTACGATACTTTCCCGTTTTGATTTTCTGAACCTTAAAGAATACTGTCACAACCGCCAGAACCGAAGCGATTCCCTGCGCAATAAATGTTGCCCAGGCAGCTCCCGCCACTCCCATATTCAGACTCGTCACAAACATAACATCCAAAATTATGTTCAGAACAGAGGAAAAAATTAAAAACAATAATGGAGTTACAGAATCTCCCATTGCTGTAAAAATTGATGTAGCTGCGTTATACAACATCAGGAAAACAACACCCCACACATATATTTTCAAGTATAAAGACGCATCCGAAAAAATGTTTTCCGGAGTTGAAAGCATTTCAAGCATCCCATCACACCCAAAGGTTCCCGCAACTGTCAATATGACACTCATCACCAAAACCGCAATGACAGAGGTCGAAATGGTACTCTTCATTCTTTTATATTTTTTGGCTCCGAAAAAATGGGAAATAACAACATTCATTCCCATTCCTGTCCCCACTGCAAATGCAATAAATACCGCAGTAATAGGCTGAGAAGCTCCCACTGCTCCAAGAGCATTCACTCCAATACTTTCCGGCAACTACACTGTCCACAACGCTGTATACCTGCTGGAAAATCATACTAAAAAGCATGGGGACCATAAAACGCATAATAACCTGAAACGGATTCCCTGTGGTTAAGTCTTTCATCTTCATTTTCCTCTCTTCATTCCAATTTAGGGGGCAAAAATCCCCTCTGTGAATCTCACAAAGGGGAAATTGTTAAAAATTAAGCAAATTTTGTTGTATCAATCTTCACTCCAGGTCCCATAGTAGAAGAAATCGTTACATTTCTAAAATACTGACCTTTTGCTGCAGCAGGTTTTGCTTTGATAATTGCATCGATTAACGTTTGGAAGTTGTCCGCTAATTGTTCTTCTGTAAATGAAGCTTTTCCAACTGGTACGTGGATAATATTGGATTTATCTAATCTATATTCGATTTTACCTGCTTTAATTTCTTTTACTGCATTTGTAACGTCCATTGTTACAGTTCCGGCTTTCGGGTTCGGCATTAATCCTTTCGGTCCGAGATCACGTCCTAAACGACCAACGACCCCCATCATGTCAGGAGTTGCTACAACAACGTCAAAATCATACCAGTTTTCTTTCTGAATCTTTGGAATTAATTCTTCTGCTCCAACATACTCAGCTCCTGCTGCTTTCGCTTCCTCTGCTTTTGCATCTTTTGCGAAAACAAGCACTTTCACCTGTTTGCCGGTTCCATGAGGCAGTACCACTGCTCCACGAATCTGCTGATCTGCCTGACGTCCGTCTACTCCAAGGCGAATATGAGCTTCCACCGTCTCGTCAAATTTCGCATTGGCTAATTTTTTTACTAAAGCAACTGCTTCCTGTGGATCATAAGTATTTGTCTTGTCCACCAATTTTGTAAGCTCTAAATATCTCTTACCTTTTTTCATTCTAAAATACCTCCTGTGGTAATATCGGGAGTTCACCCTCCCACTTTCGTCTTAAATTTTATACAGTGTTCAATACTACTCTTCTACTGTGATTCCCATACTTCTTGCAGTACCGGCAATCATGCTCATAGCCGCTTCAATGGAAGCTGCATTTAAATCTTTCATTTTTGTCTCAGCAATCTGCTGAAGATCAGCTTTAGAAATTGTAGCTACTTTAGTTCTATTCGGTTCTCCGGAACCAGACTGAATTTTACATGCTTTCTTCAGTAAAACTGCCGCCGGCGGAGTTTTGGTAACGAAGCTGAAGCTTCGATCCTGATATACAGTGATTACTACAGGAATAATCATATCTCCCTGATCTGCTGTTCTCGCATTAAATTCTTTTGTAAACTGTACAATGTTTACACCATGCTGTCCAAGTGCCGGTCCAACTGGCGGTGCTGGTGTTGCCTTTCCTGCCGGAATTTGAAGTTTGATATAACCTTCTACTTTCTTTGCCATAATCGTTAACCTCCTGATGATTGTGGTAATTACGGGATAGCCCTCCCACTTTGTCTGAAATAGAAATCTTGCTGTAATTTCTATTCTTCGTTACGCTTTCTTAATATCTAAGAAATCAATCTCCACCGAAGTCGCTCTTCCGAACATATCAACTTCAATGGTAACTGTCTGTTTACTCTCATTGATTGCAGTAATCGCACTTGTTGTTCCTTCCCAAGCACCGGAAGTTACAACAATTATATCTCCAATTTCGACATCGATTTCAACTTTTTCTCTCTTCTCTGTCTCATCTGGTGTTGCTCCAATCTGAATTCCCAATGGTTTCATCTCCGCAGGAGTCAGCGGCACCGGTTTTGATCCGGGACCTACAAATCCTGTGACACCTCTGGTATTTCTCACAACATACCAGGTATCGTCATTCATAATCATATGAATCAGAACATATCCCGGAAACATTTTCCTTGAAACTTGCTTTTTCACACCATTTCTCATTTCTACCACATCCTCAAGCGGTACGCGAACTTCTAAAATCTCATCTTGAAGTTTTCGGTTCTCAATGGTTTTTTCAATATTCGCTTTTACCTTATTTTCGTATCCTGAGTAAGTGTGAACAACATACCAATTTGCCTCTGCCATAAACTCTCCTTACTTCTTACTTTTCTATCCAACCAATGCTTGAATTCCATACTGGATTCCAACATCCAGAACTGCAACAATGATTCCGATAATAATAGCACAGATCAATACAACGACTGTTTCTTTCGCAAGTCTTTCTTTTGTCGGCCAGATAATTCTGCTGAATTCAGCTTTCATTTCCTTAAACCAACTTGTCTTCTTTGCTTTGTTCGTTTTCTCCATGACTTCACTTCCTTAAAAGACTATCGGAAATTATTTTGTTTCTTTGTGTAATGTGTGTTTTTTACAGAATTTACAGTATTTTTTTGTTTCCATGCGTTCCGGATGAGTTTTCTTATCCTTTGTCATGTTGTAATTACGCTGTTTACATTCTGTACATTCTAATGTTACTCTTGTGCGCACAACTTCCACCTCCATTTTGTTTGTTTGTTCATTTGCAATTGTTCTTGAGTTCTCCCACTCTCAAACAGCTGCAAAATAAGGCATAAAAAAAAGACCTTCTTCCAACGCTAAAGTCTAGCGTACTGATTATAGCACGGTTTCTGAGATTCGTCAATGGTTATTCTCTTGCTTCACAATTTTTTTTGTAGGATTACAATACATATGTTACAACTGAATAATTAAAAAGCGAGGACAGGCTCTTTTTGTGTTATATTTGAATCACCACAAAACAAAAATACAGAAAGGAGCATCCTCGCATGGCAAGTATAACACAAGATATGAGGTATCGTCTATCTCTTATTAAATACGCTGAGAAATATGGAGTCACCAAAGCTGCCATCAAATACAAGATCAACCGGCAATATATCTACCGGTGGAAACGCCGTTATGACGGCTCTATCGAATCTCTGCGTAACCGCTCCCGCAGACCGCACCATCATCCTAACCAGCATACTCCACAAGAGATCAAACTCATTACGGATATGCGCAGACGCAATCCCGATGCCGGTCTGGTCATCTTCTGGGTAAAACTCATGCAGCGCGGCTATTCCCGCTCCATTACCGGTTTATACCGTTTTCTGCGTAAACAGGGCATCATGGCAGTCAAACCTGCCAATCCTAAGTACATCGCAAAACCTTATGAACAGATGACTTATCCTGGTCAGCGCATCCAGATCGATGTGAAATTCGTACCATCCGTATGCCTTGTAAACGAAGCAAAAGGACAGAAATTTTATCAATATACTGCGATCGACGAGTATTCCAGATGGCGCTTCGTGGAAGCTTTTGAAGAGCACAGTTCTTATTCCTCTGCACAGTTTCTGGAACATCTGATCAGAGCATTTCCTTGTCCAATCGAATGTGTTCAGACCGATAACGGACAGGAATTCACCAAGCGGTTCGGACCACATGGTGGTTCAGACAAGCCGACTCTTTTTCAGGTTCGCCTCTCAGAACACGGCATCCATCATAAGCTGATACGCCCTTATACGCCAAGGCATAACGGCAAGGTGGAAAGAAGTCACCGAAAAGATAATGAACGCTTTTATGCTACCCATACTTTTCACTCTTTCGATGACTTTGCAAAACAGTTGAAAGTGTATAACCGAAAGGATTATAACAATTTTCCGATGCGACCTCTTGGATGGAAATCACCTCGCGAAGTCTTGAAGAATTATCTGCAGTC
Organism: Anaerostipes stercorihominis; assembly: GCF_057535655.1. Taxonomy (NCBI): domain Bacteria; kingdom Bacillati; phylum Bacillota; class Clostridia; order Lachnospirales; family Lachnospiraceae; genus Anaerostipes; species Anaerostipes stercorihominis. Next base: position 59,685 of record NZ_BAAJCL010000009.1, read on the forward strand.
AGTGTAACAAATGTTTGACAAACCTACATATTCTCTTGCTTCACAATTTTTTCCAGAGCAGAAATATCTTTTTGCATATCATCCATTTGCCGCTTTTTATAAATTATAATATCTTTTCCTTATCAATCTGCAATCACTTTCTCTGCGGTTAGTTGATTGAAATCGGAAACAATGAGGTCTGCCAAACTCAAATCCTGCTTCACAGCTTCCGGGTTTGCAAATCCTATGCATTTCATCCCAGCTGCTTTCCCTGCACAAATTCCGTTGACAGAATCTTCTATCACAACACAATTTTCCGGTTTGCTTTTCAGCAGGGATGCTGCTTTCAGAAATATTTCCGGCGCCGGTTTCCCATTTTGACACTCTTCTCTACTGACTACCCCCTGAAAATATTGGCGAACTTTCAACATTGATAAATTTGATAGAATGTTTTTTTGGAAGATGAGGACGCCACTGCCATAGGAATTCCCACCTTATGAATCCGATGAATCAACTCCGTTGCCCCCGGAATCGGCTGGAGCCCTTCTTTTAAAATTAACTGATCTCTCTCTTTTTTGGCTTCACACACGTAATATGAAACACTCTCCGACAGACCAAACTCTTCTTTCATCTTTTCCCACATAAATTCATAAGTAGTTCCCAAAAACTGATCATGATAATGCCAATCCACATCAATGCCAAATCTCTGCAAAAGACGGTGCTTTGCCATTACATTCACATACTCAGAATCCGAAATAACCCCATCCATATCAAAAATCACCGCCTCTTTCATCACGTTCTCCTTTCATGTATCTACACGCTAAAACTTTTTTATCTTTTTGTCAATCATTTTCTGTGACCTTTTGACATAAAGCAACTGCCACACAAAACCTTTTCAGAGTTTGTGTGGCAGCTATATTTCAAAAAGAGAGGATTAAAAAATATATGAAAAACTATGTTCTTAGTATATTCAAAAGCTTTCGTATAATCAATATATGAAATCTAAAATTTTATAAACAAATTATAAAGAAAGATAAAATCTTTCATCCATTCTCCTTTCCTACAAAATATTCGTGAGCTCCTCTAGGGAATCTATGATAAAATTTGGTTTGATTGTACTTCTCTTTGTATCTTCTCTGGTACTTTCACCGGTTAATACCAAAATAGAAGTCACTGGACTTCCATCTGCAACAGCAATATCTGTATATAAACGGTCCCCCACAATTGCGATTTCTTCCGGCAAGTATCCTGTTTCTTCTATTATATAATCTAAAGTATGTTTTGAAGGTTTCCCAAAAAACTCTGGCAAATGCCCCGTAGATGCTTCTATCATCTTTGCCATCGACCCACAATCCGGAATAAAATTTCCACCCTCGACAGGACAGTTCCAATCTGGATTAATGCCATAATAAGTACAACCGTTTCTCACATAATGACATGCCTTAGATATTTTTTCATAGGTTAAGGTTGTATCGAATCCTAAAATTACAATATCCGGATTTTGTTCTACCAGAGGCATATCAAATATTTTAAATTCATGAATAAGAGACGGCGTCCCAACCACATAGATACTCTCTCCGGGATGATTCTTTTTTAGATATTGAATCATAACATGACTGGAAATCATCATCTGACGTGGTTCGATCTCAATTCCCATATGTTCCAGCTTATCAATGTATACCTGTTGGCTTTTTGAAGAATTATTGGTAAAAAAATAATAATCTCGTCCGGTTTGATGTACTTTACTTAAAAAGTCTTTCGTAAAATCAAACAACTCATTCCCCAGATAAATGGTTCCGTCCATATCTAAAATAAAACCTTTGATTGATTTTATCTTATCTTCAATTTTCATGCATTTTCTCCTTTTCTGCCGGAAAAGGAACCTTGTTGTAGTGCACAAAGTTCCTTTCCCTTCTTTTGCGTTATAACATTTATTGTAAAACGGCAGTTATTACTGACCGTAATACGCATTTTCTCCATGTTTGCGAAAAAAATGTTTGTCTTGTAAATACTTTGGTGCCGATTGCAACGGTCTTGTTAAATGCTCGGTTCTATACGCCATTTTTGAAACTTCCTCTAAAACCACTGCATTGTGTACCGCCTGAGCTGCATCCTTTCCCCATGTAAACGGTCCATGATTGGCGCATAACACTCCCGGCACATCGATCGGGTCCTTCTCCTGAAAAGTCTGAACAATGACAAGTCCCGTATTCTTTTCATAATCCCCGTTTACCTCTTCCTCTGTCAAACTTCTTGCACATGGAATTTCTCCGTAAAAATAATCTGCATGGGTTGTTCCATAGCACGGAATGGAACGCCCTGCCTGCGCCCATGAAGTTGCCCAGGGAGAATGGGTATGAACAATTCCGCCTAAATTCTTAAAAGCCTTATATAACTCTATATGAGTCGGAGTATCTGAAGAAGGATTTAAAGATCCTTCTATTTTCTCCCCCTCCAAATTCATAACAACCATATCCGAAACTTTTAATTCTTCATAGGGAACACCACTGGGTTTAATGACAAATAATCCCTGTTCCCGATCAATTCCACTAACGTTTCCCCATGTATAAGTAATTAATCCTTTTGCCGGAAGCTCCATGTTTGCTTTATAAACTTTTTGTTTTAACTCTTCTAACATAAAATGACCTCCTCATAGAAATCATAAAACTTTAATAAGCGCATAAAAGTAATTCTTGCTCTTACATACGGAGAAAGGATTGCTGTTTTCTCTTGATAACTCTGATCAAATCCAAGATCCTTCAAAGATTTTACACCTTTTACTTTATCAATCATAGCAGCTAATTCTTCTGCTGTTGGAATCTCGTTAATAATCGCCGCAATTTCTTCTTTATATTGTATTAATTTTTTAGAATTTACTTCATCCAGTAGATTCGGTGTATTTTCTTCCATAATTATTTCATACATACCCGGTTTTGAAAATTTTTCTTTTATGAGTTCTTTTTCTACTGGCATCTGATCTTTTACTTGAACATCAGATGATATCAACTTCTGTGCTGCTTCATGATAAATTTTAGAGGCCAGAACTAAACCAACTCCAACTTTTTCTCCATGATAGAAATCGATAAAATCATTGATAACTTCCATTTCCCACAGATGAGACATATGATGCTCAGCTCCGGAAGCTGGTCTTGAATTCCCAGTCATCTGCATGGCAAGTCCTGACAAAAGCAGACCATACATCAAATCTTCATAAGCTTTCGTGTCTCCGGCAGTCAAACCATCTAAGCTGGCAATTAGACTGTCCAATGCTTTATACTCCATATCACAGATTTCCTCACAAATATACTCTCCCGTCAAAAGATGTGTAATCTTCCAATCTGCCAACGCAGTATATTTCCCCAGTAGATCTGATACTCCCGATGCTGTCAGACGCAAAGGTGCTTTTTTAAAAATATCCGTATCGGCAATGACTACAATCGGAGATACTGCCGTAAAACTTTTTTTAAACCCATGCCATGTCATAGCCGCTACTGTTGATACAAATCCATCAACACTGGCAGCCGTTGGCACAGAAAAAAATGGAATCTTCATTTCATAAGCATGATATCTGGTAATATCATGGATCGTTCCCGAACCCACTGCAATCATTAAATCAATATTTCCGATACCATCTAACTCTTTTTTTGCCGCCTCAACTCCATGCTCATCCGCATGCAAATTTTCAGATTTTAGAATAATTTTTTTCACTTCCGGTACTAATTTTTCTACCCGCTTTCCTGCCGCTTCATAAGTATTTTCATCACAAATCATAACCAAAGATTTTTTTTCTCTATAATCAGGTCTCTTTAAGATTTCCGGTAGCCTATTGATAGCACCGCTGTCGATGATAATATCATCGACAACGATTTCATGTTTCCTTCCGCAGCTGCATGGCTTTAAAAATTCATTTACATCAATCTTCATCTGTTACGCTCCTTTTCCTTCATTCGCCATATCATTTTTATCTGCCTGACGGTCTAAATATTCAATAATCTGTGCTTTTTTCGTTTTATAAACAAAAAATCCAACTGCATATACGGCAACCGCAATGCCAATAAATATCGGACTTCCAGATAAGAATGCCAAGAACACAAAGCCAAGCATTGGCTTCCCTAGAATATTGAAGCTTGTAATCATCGCAGCTCCTGCCGGTATTGCAAATCCGGCATCTCTCGCTACTTCGGTAAACAATGGTGCTGTATATGTACACATTAATAATCCAAGACTAAACCAAATGACTCCCGCTACCAAAATTTTAGACATATTTCCTTTAAACACGGCTACCAATCCCTGTACCATATATGGAATGGCAAGAAGATCCACAACCGGAAGTACCTGATTTCCCGGAAGAATTGTTGCAACCATTACCATAATCGGAATTAATAATAATCCACTGGTTAATGTGGCAGGTTCTCCATATCCAACCGCATCGTTTACTGCAATATACCATTCTCTGTCCCCGGATTTTCCCATAAAAACTCTGGCGGCTTCTGTAATTGGTGCAAATGCCTGCGCAAACATACTTGCAATTTTCGGAAAGATTGCCATAATCGCTGCAGTAGCAATTGCAGCAGTTAGTACATCACCCCATCCCGCAAGAGATCCCAATTTATTAACACTTCCAAGAATTCCAATGAGACCTCCTAAAATAAATCCCAGAGTCATCGGTTCGCCAATAAAACCTAATTTCTTTTCTATGGATTTTGGATTTAATTTTACTTTATTTAATCCCAAAAGATTCAGCAAAGGATCAATCGCTATGGCAAAAATGGCAGGTTCCACATTATGCATCGCGATAATTGTACAGTTTGGATAATTGTAATATTTAGACCACCGTTTTGCTACCAATTCAGAAATCAGTAAACTATAGAGATTTAAAACAATCATACATGCAATTCCCAACACAAAATTATGGGTTTTAAAAATCACCATAGCTCCCCAGACAATGTAAGAATAATTGTTCCACAAATCTGATGGTTGGAAAATATTTGTCCATTTTACAAGGAAAAGTATGGTCTGCAATGCAATTCCAAGTCCCAGATAAATCATACCGGCACTGGTAGCAAAAGCCACCACAGAAGTTGCCTGCCATCCTACGTCAAAAGTATTCAACTCTACTCCCGTAATCTTAGACATAACATCCGACATATTTTGTACCAACGGTGTAATAATCGGTGTATACGCCCCGATAATCAGCGAGAAGCCTTCCAAAGATACTCCCGCATACAAAGCAGATAAAAATGCTTTTGCCGGTTTTACGCGAAAAATCAAGGCAATAATAAAGATGATAAACGGTACAACAATTGCTGATCCGAAATTATCAATCACTGCTTTTAATGTTTCTAATACAACCATAAGTTCCTCCCTTTCTGTTTTTAACACTTATATAATTTTCACTCTTTTTTTATGCGCACCTTATTTTCCAACAGATTTCAGCGCTTCCACAACATCATCAAAGAACTGATCCTCCCCCATTCCCGTGATGCATGCAAACGCATTAACTGCCGGAATTCCATAATCTCCGTCCGGCAGAGGGCTTGTGTGCGTAATAATATCAAACCTTCCGGACTGTGCCAGATTCAGTGCTTCCGTAGGTCTTGCTTCTGTTGTTGATACCGAATAGCCTCTTTCACCTAATTTTTCTTTTAATTTTGCCGCTACCATAGATGATGTTACAGTTCCTGAACCGCATACAGATAAAATATTAACCATTGACATAAATAAACTCCTTTCTCACAGTTACAAACTGTTTTCCTTTTCTTTGATAATCTGAATAATTTGTTTTTTGTCCTCTGTTTCTATAATTTTCGCAAGAACCTTCTGATCCTGAAGTACCATAAGAATCCTTTGCAAAAACACCAAATGTTCTTTGGGGTCTTCCACCGCCAACATAAAAATCAGCTTTGCATTGACCGGTTCGTCTGTGGTGCCCATCTGAAAGAACTGTACCGGCTGTTTCAACACGCCGATGGCCACACCTCCCCTTCTTACATGATCCTTATCCGTATGAGGAATCGCAATCCCGATTTTCCCCATGTTAATTCCGGTAGGAAAATCCTTCTCTCTCGCAATTAAGGCATCCACATAACTTTCTTTACAGTAGCCTTCCGATATCATCTTTCCGCCCATGATCCGAAATACCTCTTCCGAATTTCCGGCATTCAGATCCGGCACAATTAAATTTTCATCTAAATCTTCCCAAATCATTGTCTTACCTCATTTCATACTCAAATTGTTCAATTATTTTATAAATTTCATCCCCCGTACTGCATTTTTGAATCCTGTCCCGAAACGATGGATTGTAAAATAAATTCACCAGATGAAACATTGCTTTTAAATGGGTCTCCTTATTAATAGCACTTAAACAACATACCCATTCAATTGGATCCATCTCTTCTTTCCCAAACGGAATCGGGGTTTTTAATCGAATCAAACTCATTCCGACTTCAAAAGCACCTGCATTTAATGCCTCATGGGGAAGTGCAAATCCCGGTGCCAAAACAATATAAGGTCCATTCTCTATTACATTTTGGATCATTGCTTCTACATAATGTTCATTAATTGCATGGCATTTTAACAGATATTTTGCCGAAGCCCGAATCGCTTCCTCCCAGTCACTGCACTCCACTCCAACCTCAATGGCCTGTGCCGGAAGAAGATCTGAAAGCATCGTTTCCTCTTTTTTCTGAAAAAAAGCATCTACAATCATCTGTATTTTTTCAATTGTTTTCTCACTGGTATCGGATGTTTCCAAAATATCCCGAATACATTCCATGGACTTTAACGATCCTGAATGCTGTTCTAACATTGTATCCCTCGCCGACATCTTAGGCTTAATCTTTGAAAGTCTTTCTCCCACTCGAATGCAGTCCTCATCTGTCAGAAGCGGATCCACCTGGATATATTCAGCTTCATATTCTTCCAACGCTATCGTGGAAATAACTACATCGACATTTTCCATGTTCATATTTTTAATATCATGGGCAGGAATAACATCCAACACATCCAGATGGAAAAATTTCTCAAGCCTTGCCAGAAGAAGCTGTGATGTCCCGATTCCTCCATTGCAAACTAAAATCACAGAATAGCGGATGGTTTCATTTTTATTGCGTTCAATCGCTGCACAAATGTGAACAACGATATATGCAATTTCTTCCTCTGAAAGAGTCCTTCCAATGTATTCTTCAAATACATTTACATTTCGCTCTGTAGCTTCCTTCACTTCCGGATATCGCTGCAGCACTTCATCTACAACACCACTGAGAGCAACCCCATCCCCCATAGTCTGAAATGTAGATTCTAAATGATTAATGAGATTTTCATAGAAAATGTAATCTCCCTGAAGATTTATCTTAATATCCTTGGAAATCTGTTCAATAAACGTTCGTGTAATTACCTGCATCTTCACAATTTCCTGATTGCTGGTTACTTTCCTAATGTACTTTACACGATTTAATATATCTGCCACAAAATATATTTCCGTTTCCGGTACTTCTTTGACAATAAATCTCTCAATTTGATGGATTAACCCTTCTGCCATCGCCCACTTACTATTCTTCTCCTCCATACTTCCTTCTACATAATGTCCCTTTTTTATACGGTACAGAGAAAATTCAAAATAATTTCGGAGCTGCACAAAAGATTGATCTGTCAGAATTCTGCCATAAATATGCTCTGCCTCGTTAATTATCTTTTCAATTCTGGAAATATCCTCTAAATTGATCTCCATATTTTTAGAAAGACAATCTGTTAAATGCTGTATAATCGGCTGTTCTTTAAAAATGTTGCTACCTGATTGGATCATATCCATTAAAAGATTTCTTCGATCTATTTCTCTTCCTTCTAACAGCAACCCTTTGTTGGAATGGGAGAGAACATACAAATGATGTTCTCTGAAAAATGTTTTAACATAGTCCAGATCTTGAATGACAGTGGAACGACTTACAAACTGCCAGTCTGCAATCTCAGATAACGTGATATAATCATCTGTACAAATCAGCAAAACTGCCGTAAAGATATTGCGTTCTTCTCTGGAAAGCTTAAAAGAATAAAAGCCTTCCTCCTGAAGTATTTCCCTTGCCTTTTTAATATCCCTCCTTGTCTCAATCACTCCCCGGTGTCCTAAATTCAGCGGTTCCAGACAATTCTCCATTAAAAATTCGTTAATTTGATTGATATCATATCGAATTGTCCTGCTGGATACTTTAAACATATTTGCTAAATCTTGGATTGATAGAGTCTGGTTATATTCAGTTTTTGTAATTAGCTGAGATAATATTTCTCGAGATCTCTTATTCATTTTTTCACCTCACCTGTAATTGAAGTATAACATTGCCTTATTCAAAAAAACAGTTTGATATATTTCAAAAAAAATGCAAAAAAATATTCTGCCGATAAATTTCTGCAAAAAATATGCAGAAAATTGTACGACAGAATATTCTGTGCCATTTTATATAATTTTATAGAAAATCCTACGGATTTTTCTATTTACCTTCTGTTGTTGTTTTAGATTTTGCTGTTGTTGTCGTCGTTGTAGAAGTTGTGGTTGTTGCTTTATATTTAAATGTAACCTCATCCCACAAATCCTGATCAACAGACTTTTCATCATCCCATTGCTTATCCGCGTCTTTGGTCCATTTCTTATAGACTTTCTCATATGCCGCCTGCTGTTTTTCCTGGAGCAATGTAGATTTATTGGTTGCCATCGCTGACTTGTCATTTGGATTCAGCATCTTAATAATCACATAAGCATCGTCTGTCTCAACAACACCGCTCACCTGATTCTTCTTCAGTTTTGCTGCTGCCGCTTCAAACTGATCTCCTAACTGAGATTTTCCCTTTGTGTAGGATTCTTCATTATCTGTATTGACACTGAATTTTTTCGCCACAGAGCTGACACTCTCGCCGTTTCTAATCATTTTCAATGCAGATTTTGCCTTTGTTAGCTGATTTTTCTTTTCTTTGGCTGTCATGTCTTTTTCTTTTCCGGTCTTACTATCTGTTGTTTTCTTTGTAAACACCAGTTTATATACTTTCACAGTCTTTGCTTCTTCGTCTGTAACAGAGACCTTGGCTTTATCAATAATTGCCTGCATCACTTTGCTTGCAATCGTGCTTTCTTCATATAGCTTTGTAATCGTGTCTTTGTCTGCCTCTGTCTTTTTCATGACTTTCTTTCCGGTCTCATCTTTCACAAACGCATCGACATTTTCTTTCACCTGTGATTTTTCATCTTTTGTAAGTTTTACTTTATAATCATCTGCATGAGCCACCAGCACCTTAATCTGTTTTAACTGATTAATAACGCTGCTCTTAATGGACTGCTGCATGGTAATTTTCTTACCTTTGCTGTCCGTTCCCACTTGAACAGACCACATGTCGTCTCCAAAGTAAGATCCATATTGGGCTTCTGCCTGATACTGCATGATTCTTGCATACACATGAGCCTCCTGAAACGTAACTTCTTGTCCCGCATACTCAAATAAAGTCTTTTCATTCTTGCTTTTGCATCCTGTAAGAAGAGAAGCAGTGAAAGCAAGAACCGCGGTTAGACAAAGCAGTCTCTTTGCTAATTTCTTCATTTCATTATCTCCTTCATAAAATACATAGTTACATTTTACATATCTGCCAATACGATACAGATATAATATCCGGCGCTTATTATACCACAAAGCTATCGAATTATCAATGAATTCAGGGAGTTCACACAATGTTCAATTTTTTCAATTATAACTGGATAAAATATAAAAACAATCCCCTCTGGCACAACTTTGTAACCAAAGGGGAGGGTATATTGTCTGATTTACAATAATTTTATTTTTATAATCTACAAATCTACAGATCCTTAATATCTTTCGCCATTTCCAAAATCACATCTTCTGCCTGCGGCATAACTCCAATCATATCAAAAAAGCCATGATCACATCCCTGATATCTTATTGTTCTTTTTAGCTTGCCACTTTCTGCACATCTTTTAGTAAATATATCTGTACTGAATCTTAAAAAATCATACTCGCCTACTACCGTAATGATTGGTGGAAAATCAGATAAATCTTTCTGGTAAATAATTGATGCATATGGATTCTCAAATTCTTCTTTCCCCAAATACAATTCCCTCATCATTTTCCCGGAATTATCTAATCTCTTCATTCGTCCAATAACATATATTTCTTCATCTTCTGGAATATCATAATAACTCACATCCCATGGATTTTCTGAATTGTTTGAGTTGTTAATATCACAACATGGATAAATCTCGAACAACAAACGAATTTTATGTTCTTTATCTATCAAGGCGCATGCATTTGCAATACTGGCACCTGCACTGTCTCCAGCAACCACTATTTTGTTTTTATCTCCGTTCAATTCGTCCGCATATTCATAAATCCAATTTAAAATCTCAGATACATCTTCAATTCCTGCTGGAAATGGATTTTCTGGTGCTAACCGATATTCTGGAAAAATAACACATGCCTGAGCTTTCTCCGCTATGAATTTACATTGATTCTCAAACTGTGTATGATCGCCTGTCATAAATGCTCCACCATGAATGTATAGAACAACCGGCATATTTTCTTTATTCTTAGGATAATAAAAAAATGTATTAATATAATGTTCATTTACTTGAATTAATTTCTGCTTTGTATTAATTGCACCTTCTGTCAGATCATAATTCTTTTTATCCGGTCTGTAACGTTCCTCGTATAATTGAAACGTATCAATAGAAAATTCTGTTGCTAGCTTTTTAATTTTATCTTTCGCCGCTTTCAACATTCTTGGATCCATTCCTGATGTCTTTTCGATTTCTGGAATAGGTTTTATGATGAAATCTACGCCATTTTCCGTTACAGTTTTAGAATCATTCTGTAATCTCGTCACTAATTCTTCTTTATACTTCCGCATCTAATTCTCCTTTGCTAATGTTATAAAAATCAGATCTCCTGCTATAGTTTCTTCTCCTTTCGCTAACATTTGTATATCTTCATAATCCTGTGTATTTGAAATTGCCATAATAGTTGTTTCATCGATATTATTTTTTTCAAATACTGTCTTATCATATGTTAATACTTTCTGTCCTTTTTTTACAGTATCTCCTTCTTTTACAAAAACTTTAAATCCCTCGCCTTCTAAATTCACAGAATCAATTCCAACATGCATTAAAACTTCTGTTCCTTCTTTGCTTTTAAATGCCATTGCATGTTTTGTCTGAAATACAGATGCGACTTTGCCATCGACTGGAGAATAACAAACTCCATCATTTGATACAATTCCTATAGTTTTTCCGATCACTCCTGTTGAAAATACTTCGTCCTTAATATCTTCTTGTTTTACAATCTTTCCTGATGTCACACTGACAATTTCTGAGTCATTGACATTTCCATTTAATATAATTTGTGCTGAATCTGTATCTTCCACAAAATCTTCATCATAATCATCATAAACACTGTCATCAAATCCTAAGATCCAGACAGCAATCATTGTAATACCAATCGTAAGTACTGACGTGATGATCGCATGCTGTAAATTGCTTGAATATTTTGCACTATAATATCCTGGAATTCCTACTACTGAAAACAATCCAAATGCGAAAACTTTTAAATGTACAATTCCTGCATAAATTCCTGCAATTGTTGATCCAATGATCGTAGCATATAATGGTTTTTTCATTTTAACACTGATTCCATATAATGCTGGTTCTGATGTACCACCAAATAATCCAGAAATCGCTGCCGGAATTGCTAACTGGCGTAATTTAGAATTCTTTGTTTTTAATAAAACTGCTAGTGCAGCTGCTCCCTGAGATAATGTGAAACATAAAAATACAACTAATACAAATTCATCATATCCAACTTCTGCTATGGATGTCATTGCTACTGGAATCAATGCAAGATGCATACCTGTCATACATAAGAAACTTGTTACAAGTAATGTTAATGCAAGTGCAACCCATCCTGCTTTTGCAAAAATTGCCTGTAATACGACTGCTAATCCCTGTCCAAAGATTGCTCCTGCGGGTCCTGTTACAATTAATGCGATCGGTGTCATAAATAAAACAATTAATAATGGTCTGAATAAATGTACCACAACTTCTGGCAGGATCTTATCGATAAATTTCTCAATATATGACATCACCCATACCGTCAGGATAATTGGTACAACAGTTCCATTATAACTTGTCTGTGTCACTGGCAGTCCTAAAAAATGAATCGCCATATGTTGTTCCTGTGTCTGCGTTACCATACTTACAAAATCAGGATGCAATAACACTCCAGCAATTACAATCGCCAATACTTCATTGCATTGAAAGCGTTTGGCAGATGTATATGCAAGAATAATTGGCATGAAATAAAAGACTGCATCTGATGCTGTACTTAATAACGCATATGTCTGACTTTGTTCTGGAAGCAGATTCAGCATAGAACAAATTGTCAATAATACCTTGATCAGACCTGATGCTGCTAATGCTGGAACTAACGGTGCGATACAACCAGAAACCGTTTCCAAAAATCTGTTTACAATATTTCCTTTGGCTTTCTCCTGTTTCTTTCCTGCTCCTGCAATTCCATATTCATCCTGTATTGCTTTGCATAAATGAATCGCTTTAGGTCCTACAATAACCTGATACTGATCTCCAACAATTGATGTTCCCATAACACCATCAATTTTCTTAATTGTCTCTTCATCATATTTTGATACATTTTTAATATACATTCTTAATCTCGTCGCACAGTTTGTAATTAACTTGATATTTTCGGCACCTCCCGCTGCCTCTATGATTTTTCTTCCTAAAGTTTTATTATCGCTCATATTATTTCTCCTTAAAAAATAAGAAACCAAGGGTCCACAAAGACTCTTGGTTTCGCCGATTTGAATTAATTAATCGTTACAATCCAATTATTTTTTACTTTTCGTTATAATATTTTCAATATGTACTGTTAAATATAACTGTTCTTCTTTGGATATCTTATAATTGTACTTATTATCCACAAATTTCACAACTGACTGGGTACAATTAAACGCCTTTTTATATTGTTCTTTTACAATATGATATAATGGATTGTTATCATCTGTATATTGCTTGTTTTCTAAAAACAGCCTCTGGGCAAAAAACTTCAAATGTGTGATAAATCGATAATAATACACTGATTCCTCATCAAAGTCCAATCCCATCTGATATTTTACAATGTTCGTAATCTCTTTTACAAGCTTCATGATACCAACCATTTTGGAAGACTCCATGTTCTGCTGTGCATTTACAAAATGAAATGCTATAAAGCCTGCTTCGTCTACTGGCAGTTCTACTTTCAGCTGATTTTTAATAATCTCCAATGCCTGGCATCCAATCTCATATTCCCTGTTATAAAATCGTTTAATATCCAATAATAATGGATTTGGAACCTGCATTCCATCCAGATAACGCTTTACCGCCATATAAATATGATCTGTCAATGAAATGTAGATATTATCATCTATTTCTGCATCCAAATATTTCTTCGCCCGTTCAATAATACAATTACTGGCTTCTAAATATTTTGCAGGAATATCCAATAATATTTCTTGAAATTTCATTGAAAAATCTTTATTCGATGGAACAAATTGTTTCTCCACTTGTTCTGCATCAATGCAGTCTCCTGCTTTCTTGTCATAAGTAATTCCTTTCCCCATGACAATGATTTCGTTTCCAGTTTTATCTGTTACGACAGCTACATTATTATTAAGTTTTTTCTTAATTTTCATGTATGTCCCTTTCCAAATGATATATTCCAAGACTGGCCTCATCTTTTCTTATATCCGTTTCAGCAAATTCATGCCAAAATAAAAAATGACCCTATAATTTATGTAATAACATATACTATAAAGGTCATGCTTGGCTTCACAATCGCAATCCAATTTAAATGTCTAATAAAAACAGAGTATCGCCCATTACTTAAAACGGTCACAATCTCTATATGTTTCCATTATATCCACTTCCATGGCAATTGTCAACAGCATAAATTTTGCTGTCGTTTTAAACGGTTCGCAGCCAGCTTAGTACGATATTTGAACGAAGCGAGTTTCGCAAAGAAAGCTATCGAATTATCAATGAATCCAATGAGTTCACACAATGTTCAATTTTTTCAAGCTGTTTTGCTTTCTTTGTTTTTGAGAGTTCTAATACAAATGTCGGAATCTTTCCCGCCTGAAATGCAAGCTCTCCTTTCCACTCTTCCAGAAGTTCAAAAATATGATCCACATCAACTTGGGCATCTGCTTTCATCAGAAAGCTGACCTTCGTATCTTTTTGTTTTACATCGGTAATATATGCACGATGTGCAAGAGCTTTCAAATATGCAGCATACAACAAATGATAAACAGCTCTTGGCATCTCTCCAAACCGGTCAATTAATTCATCTGTCATATCTTCCATTTCATCTTTTGATTCAATGGACGATATTCTCTTATAGAGTTCCAGTTTTTGATACTCATTCCTAACATAAGAAGACGGAATAAATGCATTCATATCCAGATCCAGAGCTGTATCAAATTCATCTTCCTCCTGCAGCTCACCCTTCAGATGCAGTACAGCTTCATTTAGCATTTTACAATATAAATCATAACCGACAGCCTCCATATGTCCGGACTGCGCCTGCCCCAGAAGATTTCCTGCCCCGCGAATTTCTAAATCTCTCATTGCAATCTTGTATCCGGATCCAAGGTCTGTAAATTCACGAATTGCCTGCAGCCGTTTTTCTGCCGTCTCTTTTAACAGCGTATTCTTTTTGTACATCAAAAAGGCAAATGCATTTCGATTGGACCGTCCCACACGCCCTCTCAACTGATAAAGCTGAGAAAGCCCCAGCTGATTGGCATCGTGAATAATCATGGTATTTACATTTGGAATATCCAGTCCCGTCTCAATAATAGTTGTAGAAACCAGCACATCCAGTTCCCGATTCATAAACTGCATCATAATCTGTTCCAGCTCTCGCTCTTTCATCTGCCCATGAGCAAACGCTACCTTTGCGTTAGGAAGTAGTTTTTGCAGCTCTGCCGTAATCTCCGCAATATTATTTACGCGGTTATAGACATAATACACCTGTCCTCCTCGGTTCATTTCCCGGTAAACTGCTTCTTTTACCAATTCTTCATTGTATTCCATAACATAGGTTTGAATGGCTCTTCGGTCATGCGGCGGTTCTTCCAACAAACTCATATCTCGAATCCCTATCAGACTCATATGAAGCGTTCTTGGAATCGGTGTTGCAGATAAAGACAGCACATCCACATCTTTTTTCATTGTCTTGATTTTTTCCTTATGATTCACTCCAAATCTTTGTTCCTCATCAATGATCAGCAGCCCAAGATTCTTATACTGCATATCTTTTGAAAGCAGACGGTGCGTGCCAATGACAATGTCTACCGTACCATTTTTCAGGCCTTCTATCGTTTCTCTTTGCTCTTTTGGAGTACAAAATCTTGACATTACGCGAACTGAAATAGGATATTGACGAAAACGCTCGGCAAACGTATGAAAATGCTGCTGGGCAAGAATCGTTGTTGGCACAAGATATGCTACCTGTTTTCCGTTATCGACTGCCTTAAATGCTGCCCGAATCGCAACCTCCGTCTTGCCATAGCCCACATCTCCGCAGATCAAACGATCCATAATCTTTTTGCTTTCCATGTCGCGTTTTGTATCTTCAATGGCATTTAACTGATCCTGTGTTTCCTCATATGGAAATAATTCTTCAAACTCTTTTTGCCAGACGGTGTCTTTCTCACAGACATACCCTTCCTTCGCCTGACGCAAAGCATAAAGTTCTACCAATTCCTTTGCAATATCTTTGACCTGACCTTTGACACGGTTTTTTGTTTTCTTCCATTCATTCCCGCCTAATTTATGAAGTTTAGGTCGTTTTGCGTTGGCGCTGGCGTACTTCGCAATCTGATCCAATGCGGAGGCAAGAATAAACAGGTGATCCCCTCCCTGATACTCGATATTAATATAATCTTTCTCTGCTTCTTTGGTTGTGATTTTTTCAATTCCCCGATAAATACCGACGCCATGCTTCTCATGGACCACATAATCTCCAATGTTGATATCTGCAAAACTGCGGATTTTTTCTCCCTTTTTCTTGGAAACTTTTTTTCTCTTTTTTTCTTTTCTTCCTTTAAAAATATCTCCTTCTGAAATCATAACCCAACTGATCTTCGGATATTCAATTCCGGTCGTTAATTTCCCGGCTGTAATCACAATCTGTCCCGGCTGCACCTCACCGGATAATTCCTTATCATAAGATACTGACAGGTCATGTCCCCGCATATCTTCCGCCAGTCGTTTTGCCCTTGTTACCGACGGTGATGCCACTATAATTCGATATTCTTTTTTCTGATAAATTTTCAGCTGTTTGACAAGCTGTTCAAAACTATTGTTATAAGATTGTATCGATTTTGTCTCCATCATGACAGTTCGCCCAAGTGTGAAATCCGGCGCATCTGCAGACAACGTCGAAAAACACAGCATCGGATGCTGTTCCAGTTGATGGATGATCTGATCGTATTTCGCCACTGTCTCTGCCTGTTTTGGGAAAAGATAGCCGGCCTCCAGACGACTTTTCATGCTCTCTGAGAATTCCAGATAAAATGCATCGGCACGTTCTCTGATATGTCTCGGTTCATCCAGAAAAATCATACAATTCCCTGGAAAATAATCTAAAATTCCTTCTGTATGCTGATAAAAATAGGGGAGATATCCCTCCGCCCCAAGAAGCATATGAAGTTCTTCCAGTTCTTCCTGAATCCTCTTCATCTCTTTTTTTAAGCGAACTTCCTGATCCGTCTGGAAAGTTTCGTGAAATTGTTCGGAAAGTTTCTTATAATCTTCTTTTATCCGGTCAAGTCCCAGCTGGATTCGTTCTTCCTCTAAAATAATTTCCGTGGCAGGATAAATCATTAATTGGGAGACCTCCTCCATAGATCTTTGACTTTCCTTATCAAAACTTCGGATAGAGTCAATCTCGTCTCCCCATAGCTCCACCCGGTAAGGACAATCTTCTGTATATGGAAAAATATCTAAAATTCCGCCGCGAACCGCAAACTCTCCTGCCGCCTCCACAAATGCCGTTTTTTCATATCCCAGCGCCACAAATTTTTTTGAAAGTTCCGCTTCTTCCACGTGATCCCCTGTCTGAATTGTAATTCGGTTTTTCCTGATATGGTCTAAGGGAACTACCCGGTCCATCACAGCATCCACCGACATCACAAAGGTTCCGCCCTGCCCGCTGATCATCTTTTCAATGGCAAACATGCGCTCTCTGGCAATGGCATTTCCATGGACATCCGCACTGTAAAACAGCGGATCTTTTGCCGGAATCAAATGTATTTTTTCTCCGAAAAAACCACTTCCTTCGATCCATTGTTTTGCCTTATTTTCATCCGGCACAATCACAATTTTATAATCTGCATCCTTTTGATTTCCGATCAGACTCATCAGATGATGTTTCGCTGTATCCGTACATCCAGACACGAAAACAGGACCTTGGTTTTCCTCAAGGCCTGCCTGGATCTGCTGAAAACATGAATCATCTTTTAATACTTGTTCTAACACTTTTCTTTCCCTACTTTTTTTGATTATGGCGATTCATCGCTTCTGTGATGTCATCTGCCACGATTAATTTTACTGCATCATAAATTTCTTCCATCCGCTCATCGAACACTGCAAGTTCTTCCTTTGTAAAATGTCCAAGAACATAATCTGCCAAATCATAACCTTTTGGTTTTTGTCCTACTCCAATTTTCACTCTGGGAAATTCCGTACTTCCGAGATGACGAATAATACTTTTTAACCCATTATGTCCTCCGGCGCTTCCTTTGCGTCGAATTCTAAGTCTGCCCACATCCAGATCAATATCATCTTGTATTATAATAAAATCCCGGGGCTCCAGTTTATAAAAGTTCATAATCGGCCGCAAGCTTTCTCCGCTTAAGTTCATAAAGGTCTGGGGTTTTACTAAAAGAATTTTTTCTCCCTCCATATACCCGGTTCCGATCAGCGCCTTATGTTTTCCTGTATTTATACTTATGCTTTCCTGATCCGCAATATAATCCAGAGCTTCAAATCCGATATTATGTCTTGTATTCTCATATTTTTTCCCCGGATTTCCAAGTCCCACAATTACTTTCATGCCAACTCTCCTTTTTGTTCACTGACAAACGCCCGGAAATCTCTCGATTCCCGGGTTCTCACTTTTTATATCATTTTCTATATTGGAGTCAAAGGCCCCAAATTTCATGGAACGTCTGACTCTGATATCTTTTTTAGTATATCATAACATCTGAAAAAATTCTCTTGTTTTTGTTACTTTTGTCATTAATCTCTCAAACGCTTCCGGCGTCAGAGACTGTGGTCCGTCGCACAAGGCTCTCGCCGGGTCATTGTGCACCTCAACCATAAGTCCGTCGGCTCCTGCCGCCACGGCTGCCAGTGACATCGGTTCTACCATTTCACGAATTCCCGTAGCATGTGACGGATCTACAAGAACCGGAAGATGAGATTTTTTCTTTATCATCGGAATGGCAGATAAATCCAATGTGTTTCTCATGGCGGTTTCATAAGTCCGAATTCCTCTCTCACAAAGAATCACTCTTTCGTTCCCGCCCGCCATAATGTACTCAGCGCTCATCAGCCATTCTTCCAGCGTACTTGCCATCCCTCGTTTTAAAAGAATCGGTTTGTCAATTTTCCCCAGTTCTTTTAACAGTTCAAAATTCTGCATATTTCTCGTTCCCACCTGGATCAAATCAACGTCCTCAAACAGCGGGAGATGACTGGCGTCCATGATTTCTGTTACAATCGGAAGTCCCGTTGCCTTTTTCGCTTCTAACAACAGTTTCAGCCCATCTCCGTGAAGTCCCTGGAAAGAGTAAGGAGACGTCCGCGGCTTAAATGCCCCTCCGCGCAGCAGACCGGCTCCGGCATGTTTCACATCCTGCGCAACTTCTGTCATCTGTTCCTTCGTCTCAATGGAGCAAGGACCCGCAATTACCTGAAAATGCCCGCCTCCCACTTTTACATTCCCAATCTCTACGATGGTATCTTCAGGATGAAACTTACGATTGGCTTTCTTATACGGCTCCTGAATTCTCTGTACATTCTCCACAATATCATTTGCCATAATGTGCCGAAGATCCACCACCGACGTATCTCCTACCAAGCCAAGAATTTTTGTATTCTCTCCCTCTGATTCATGAATCTGCAGACCCTGCTCCTGCATTTCCTTTTTCAGTGCTTCCACCTGTGCTTCCTGTGCCCGTTTTTTTAAAATAATAATCATAGTCTCTTCCTCCACCAATTATTTTACTTCAGCATGTGTTTCCCTTTTTATTTTCACACATTAAAGTGTTGCACTTCAACGTATGAAAATAAAAAAGGAAAAGAAAAAGGATTTATATTCCATTGCAAGAATACAAATCCTTTGGATAGCTTCCTTCTATCAGGTTCTACTCATTTTACAGAGGATGATTCATTGCAATGCAAACAGCCGGACTTAAAATAATAACCCCGAAAGTAAAAATAATATGCATTATTTGTCATCTTTTCTGTAATCATGATAATAGCTCCTTTTTTGTTATGTTCTTAACATACTTTATTTTTCAGAAAAAGTCAATATGAATTTATCAATCTTTCTGTTTTTGTTTAACGAGAAACACTGCTGCAAACGCTGTAATCGGAACGGTCAATACAACTCCAAGGCTTCCTGACAGCCCCTGCATAATCTCAACTCCCATCACATAAGAATTCGCCAGCTGTTGATAAGGCAAATTATAGGCATAGTTTGTAATCAGTGTCGTCATAGAACCGCCTACATACGCAAAAATCAACGTATTCGTCATCGTCCCCATCATATCCCGTCCCACATGAATTCCCGATAAAAACAATCTTTCTTTGCTAAGGGTCGGGTCTGTCTCATGTATTTCCTGTATGGTCGAGGCAATGGACATTCCGACATCCATTACCGCCCCCAGAGCGGATATGATAATCCCCGCAAATAAAAGCTGTCCAATTTTAATCTGTGTATTTTGCCCTACAAAGTTTAATGTTTCGATGTCAGATACATTATAACCGGTAATCCCCGCAGCCTTTCCAAATAATATCGCCGCAATGGCGGCAATGGCCACGCCGCAAGTCGTTCCGATGATTGCTGACACCGTTTTGGAGGTAAATCCTCCCAACAATCCCAGTGTGATGATTGTTGTGAGGACCGACACAATGACTGCAAGCCAGATGGCAGAATAACCCTGATAAATAAGAGGAAACATCAGATATATGATACAGACAAATGCAAAGACCAAACTGGCAATTGCCTGAATCCCTTTTTTCCCTCCAATTACACAAACTACTGCCGCAAAAATCAATACAAATCCATAAATCGCCATTGTCCGATCCTGACCATACACGGTTGCCGATATATTTTTACCCGATTGATTCACAATTACGATAACTTTTGTTCCGACTTTGCACTCTGCTCCGAAAAGAGATCCATCCGGATTTACTGCCGCAACAACTCTGCCCTTCAGGGTGCCGGATTTGATCTTCACTTTTACTTCCTGCGTTCCGTAACGCTTTCCGTCTTCTGCACGATTGTCTCGTGTGATTTTAGTAACCACAGCTTTTTCGTAAGTTTGCCCCTTCGCAGAAATCAGTTCCGTTTTTTTAAATTGATTGCATTTTACCAGTATTACAAGAAAAATAATTCCTGCGATCACCGCGATTCCTATTCTTTCCCAATTTCCTGTCCTTTTATCCTTCACTTGTTACTTATCTGACCGTTGCCTTTCTTACTGTGCTGTATGCTCCATAGATTCGTTTTCCGTTTACCGTTTTATAAGAGCGCACTTTTACATAATAAGTTTTTCCTTTTTTCAGTTTTTTCAGAGTTAAGCTTGTTTTAGATACGCTCTTTCCTACAACTGTCACATTCTTTGTAAACTTTTTGTTTGAAGCATAAACCACCTGATATCCGGATGCCTTACTGCCTTTTTTCCATCTGATGGTTAACTGTCTCTTTTTCTTTTTAGAAACTGTAACGCTCTGCTTTTTCGGTGTAACTGTAATCGTAACTCTCTTTGTTGCTGCTCTGTAATCATCGGTTGCTGCTGCCTTTACTGTGATGATTGCTTTTCCCGGCCCTTTCACAGATACGGTTCCGCTGCTGCTTACAGTCGCCACTTTAGAATTTGATGTGGAATACGTCAGTTTTCCATTACCGCTGTTCTTTGCATTTAACTTAAATGCTTTTGAGCCATAGGCTTTTGTATAAGAAGATGCCGCTGTAATTACCTGATTTCTCGGTTCATCTTTCTTTACAATCCGATACTTGGAAGATCCATCTAATTCTTTTCCTGTTGTGGCATCGTATGCTGTAACTGTAAAGGAATCATCTGTAACATCAATCACAGAATAGCTTGGTTTCCATGACTGACTTCTTTCAGAAATATAATCCTGCTGTGCTGTAATCAGGTTGTAAAATTTAGATCCGGTTGCTGAGTTTGCTTCCAGATAAACAGTTCCTTTTGGATTTACAACCGTTCCGCTTTTTGTATTATTTACAATTTCATAGCAGTTGTTCTGAGCTGCATACTCTGAACCCTGCTTGGTGCTGCTATAGGCTGCATGCTGTTTTCCGTCTCCCTGAAGCTGGTAAGTTCTGGAATATGTGTGATCATGTCCTTGAAGTACCACGTCAATATCGAACTGATCCATCAATGGTGTCAGCTGAGTTCTCAAAACAATTCCGTCAGAATCTGAATGATCATATCCTGAACCATAGATATCCTGATGGAACATAACCACACGCCATTTGGCATCCGGATTTTCTTTCACTGCCTTTCTCATGACATTTTCGTGGGTGGCACAGTTGTAATTATTCGTATCCAGAACGATAAACAGTGTGTTTCCATAGGTATAGTAATAATCAGTTCCTGCCTTCGTTTGTCCGTCTGTATACTGAGTCTTATTCTTCATTCCTTCTGTTGTAAATGCATTGGGATTATTGTAATGAGAAGAATATTTTGCAGATGTTGAATCATGATTTCCAATCGTTGTGGCTACCGGAAGTGATTTCAGTGCATCTGCTCCGAGATACCCGGCATACTGTTTTTCATTGGTTGAAGTATTTACCTGATCACCTGCTGAAGCAATGAAACTTAAATTGGTATGGGCAGACACTGCGCGATTGAGTACTTTATTCCAGTTATAACTGTCATTTCTTGCTGCCATGTCATTGGATGACATGGCTTCTCCCTCAGAACTTGTCTGTCCTGAAGATGCCCCGATCTGAGGATCCCCCACATACATAAAAGAATAATTTTGAAATGATTTTGTAGAATATTTCTGTGCTTCCTGCCATTTTCCGTTTTGAAAAACCTGATAGTAATAAGTTGTATTGGCTTTTAATCCCTCTACAGTTACTTTGTTTGAATAATACTGTGTATGATCAATCGTTGTATCGGAAGAAGAAGTCTGCGTACCTTCAGATTCTTTGGCGCTTTTCATATCTTTACTTGTCGCGATGCGAACTTTCGGTGTCTCTGCAGTATGGCTATACCATGCAAAGTTAAGCTCTGTTTCATCCTCTCCCGGAGTCAGGGATACATTCTCATAATTGGTACTGTAACTGTCCCAGTTTGCCTTCCACTCTGACCAGCCGGATTTCCAGCCGGATGCTGTTGTATTGTCATCGGATGCATCAGACCAATTTTCCGTTGCCGCCTTTACCTGATGGTTCGGAACAATTGCTGAAGATCCGCTGATCAGGATCAGAGAGGCTAAGGCTGCTGTTGTTGCCCGTTTTAAATGTTTTCTTAACAAAATCGTATCCTCCTTTTAAGTCCTTGTTTTCTTTACTGTTTTAACTATATTCCTAAAAAAAGAGAACCTCTATCGCGTTTATGAAAACATTTTGTTAAATTTATTCAAATAACCTGATGCTGCCATGCCCCCCTAACATACCTTGCAATAAATAGAATGCCACGAACAACCCAATCCAATGTCATCGCAATCCATACACCGAAAACTCCCGATCCCATCCATTTTCCTAAAATGTAACTGAAGAGAATCCGAAAAATCCACATAGAGATAGTTGCGACAACCATACAATATTTTACGTCGTTGGATGCTCTTAAAGTATTTGGAATTGTAAAGGATGCCGGCCAAATCGTAACACAGCAGATTGTATGATAAATCATAATCTTTTGAGTTAAGACGGCGGTCTCCGGAGACAAATGATAAATTCTGAGAATCAGCGGAAGCAAAAGAACAACCGCCGCATTCAATGCAATCAAAGACCCCTATGCGATTTTCAACAGCTTCTTTGTATAATATTTTGCCAGAGAGTAATCCCCGGCTCCGACGCAGCGGGAAATAACCGTCAATACAGCAAATCCAATGGCCATCCCCGGTATGATTTCAAACAATGCCAGCACATTGCACACCGCATTGGCAGTGATTGCAGAAGTACCAAAGCTGGCTACGAGGCTTAGTACCATGATTTTTCCAAGCTGAAACATACTATTCTCAATTCCGTTTGGCACGCCGATATGTAAAATTTTCCGAATTAAATACCCTTTAAAACGAATATGAAAATGTTTGCTTAAGTGAACCAGTTGATTCTGCTTTTTTAACATTCCCAACATAATTGCCGCCGCCGCGATTCTTGAACACAAAGTCGGAATTGCGGCCCCGGCTACCCCGATCTTCAAACCATAAATCAAAACAGAATTTCCCACAATGTTAATTCCATTCATCATCAAAGACATATTCATAGCGATTTTTGAATTTCCCATAATCCGAAACAAAGCTGCGCAGCCATTATAAACAGCAATAAACGGAATGGATGCTGTCACAATCAACAGATAAATTCTTGCGTTTTTCATAACCTCCGGCTCAATTTGCCCAAAGACTCCATGGAGGATCAGGTGACTGCAAAGATAAATAATCGCCATAATAATCACCGATAAACATGTAATAAATAAAATCAGCTGATCTGCCGTTTTACATGCCATCCTTCGTTTTTTCACACCCAGATACTGACCTGCTACGACAGCTCCTCCGGTTGCCAATGCTGAAAACATATTGATTAAAAGCACCATAACACTGTCCACCAGGGAAACTCCTGATACCGCCGTCTCGCCAATACTTGCGGTCATGATGGAATCCGTCAATCCCATTGTCACATTCAGAAGCTGCTCCATAATCAATGGAAAAATTAACTTTGCCAAATCTCGATTTGAAAACATTTCTTGCTGATTTTCTTTGTTTTTCATATTGTTTTCTTTCTTCCTTTTTTATTATCTCATTTTTTTGCCGAAAAAATACAAGCTGTCGACTTGCAGCTTGTATTTTTGCACACTGTTTTTTTAGATCAAACTTCCCCGATATATTTTATAATCGTTTCCGCCGCCTTTTCAATTCCCATCTTTGCTGTGTTTAATATCATATCATAATGATCGGGATCCCCCCATTTTCTTTTTGTATAGTAGTTGTGATAGGATGAGCGTTCCCAATCCATCTGCTTGATTTTCTTTCTTGCTTCCTTCCATGAAAGATCTTCCGCCTCCATGATTTTCTTTGCACGCTCTTCTTTGGGGCTGTGAATAAAAAATTTGAAACAGTTTTCATAGTCCTCTAAAATCACGTCGGCACATCGGCCCACAAAGATACAGGAGCCGTTTTCTTCCACAATCTCTTTTATGACTTGGGATTGAAACATGAATAATTTTTCTGGCGTCATAATTCTTTCATCTTCGGCTCCTCCCAATCCACGCCCAATGGGAATATTAATAATATGACTGTATGTGGGATTTCCTTCATGACTTTCTACAAACGCCTCTGACATATCACTTTCTTTCGCAACTTTTGCAATGACCTCTTTATCAAATACCGGGATACCCAGCTTTTGCGATAATACGTTTCCAACCTCTCTTCCACCGCTTCCAAACCTTCTTGAAATACAAATAATCGTATTCTGTTTCATATGCCGCACCCCTTTCCGTCTACTGCATTGCATCCATGGGTTTCTTTATTATATCAGAAACAGCCTCAAGTTACCGTAACTTTCAAAAAATTTTTACATTTGTTTGCGAACAACCGCGTATTCATCATCCATCTGAAAATATGGACAATCCCAATCACTGCTGCTCATAAATCTTGCCATCTCATCCTCATCTAAATTGACTTCACAAACATAGTATTCATAATCATCATCGTATACATAATTGCTGCAATATTCACAGCCCGCACTTTTCCTTTTCTTTCTCACTTTCTATTTCCCCCTTAGATTTTTATCCAATACTTTCGAGAAATCCAGAAGCGATTCATAAACTCCAAATAAAATTCCATTTACTTCACTGGTATCCTTCACGATGTCCGGTATCATCACAGGAAGCATTCCTGCGCGATGGGCTGCCCAGATTCCGTTGACAGCGTCCTCCAGTGCAATGGAATCCTCTGGCTTTACACAAAGTTTTTGGCAGGCCTCCATATAAATATCTGGCTCCGGCTTCCCATGTTTTATCATATCCCCGGTAATTACGGTCTGAAAGTAATGGGAAATTCCCTCTCTCTCTAGATTTCCCCATGCATGTTCTGCACTGGACGATGTGGCAACGCCCATTTTTATATGATGCTTTTTTAATACTTCCAATAGTTCGTGAAGTCCTTTCTTTGCCGGCACTCCTTTTCCTTCTAGCATTTCCCGGTATGCATCACGGTAAACATCCAGAAACCTTTCAAAAGGGAAATCCGGTCCGTACTGCTTCTTAAAATATCTTTCACGGTTGATCCGGTTGGTTCCCAAAGTATTCGTAATATGATATCCCAACGGTCCGTACCCAAGAATCATACCTGCGCGGTCCCACGATTTTTGTACATACCGTTCGCTGTCAAACATTAATCCATCCATATCGAACACAACTGCCTGAAGATTTTCTATTACTTCTCTGTCCATTTCTGTTTTCCTTCTGCTCTCTCTTTCTGTACGTTTCAGACTGCCCTTATTATAAGCCAAAGTAAAAAAAATCTCAATGCTGTTCATCACCGGGAATGCCAAAAGGCACATTCCGGAATTGTAAGCGGTCGCTAAGATCTCGATCAGGTCCGGTCTTTGCCTCTATCACAAAAAGCAGACAAAATCCAAAGGATTCTGTCTGCTTACTCTTTGATCGGTATTCCCCGTCTAATGACAATGATTTCCACATTCATGATCATGATGGCTGCTGCATTCATGACCTTCTTCATGATGACTGCATTTTGCAGATGGATCATTGGTCAGATCTCCCGCCAGAAACGCCTCTGCCTGCGCATCTGCATCTCCTGCGGCTCCTCCAATCATCTGAATTCCGCTCTCTTCCAGAGCCTGTATCGCCCCCGCTCCGATTCCGCCGCAGATCAAAACATCAATTCCTTCCTTTTTCAAAAATCCTGCCAGCGCTCCATGACCGCTTCCGCTGGTATCAATAATATTGGAAGATAAAATTTTACCCCCATCTGCCTCATACACTTTAAATTGTTTTGTATGCCCAAAATGCTGAAATACTTTTCCGTCGTCATAAGTTACTGCAATTCTCATTCCGATCATCTCCTTTTCAACCTTATCATTATTTTCTCCTATAAGTACTACTGTACCTCATTTTCTTCCTTTGTGTCAACCTGCTCACCTCCTATGCCCCCATTCTTACCTGCTTTGCATTTACAAAAATTTCAACGGCTGTCATGTTCATCTCATATTAACCGGAAATTTAAGATTTGCCCAATTGAAATTGCTCTTTATAAATACCGTATCAAAAAGCTTTTGGAGTTGACAGCGCAGATAAAACAACCCATACTAAACAATAGAATGATTGAAGTGAAAGGATATTATAACGATGAAACCATCTTCCAATTTAAGATCACAATTAAAAAGTATCGACCGCAAAAGCTACCCTGCCTACAAAAGTGTCCAGGGTGATTACCATTTTCAGTCCTATGTTTTAGGCATCGACCACGTTCAGGGCGATCCCTTTGCGGCTCCTTCCAGATTAAAAGTCGAAATCAGCGGAGCAACTGCCGGGTTTCCAAAGGAATATTACAACACTCCATATAAGCGGATTGCATTGCAGGATCATCTCCTCAGATTGTTTGGAAAATCTTTGGAGCGGTTCAGTTTTAAAGCCAAGGGCTCCGGAAAAAGCGGATTAATTTCTGTCAGTCGCTGCAATCAGCAGATATTAGAGCGAACTGCGTGCCAAATCCATGCCAGCACCGGAGATCTTACCGTGCATTTTGACGTGGGATTTCCTGCCAATGGACGCTCCATCAATTCCAGAGAATTAGAAAAAATCCTATTTGAATTTCTGCCGGAATGTGTCAAAGCTTCTCTTTTTTATAGAAATATTCACACCAAAGCCTTAGAGCAAACTATTTTTCTGGCGGAAGATCAGCATTTTCTCCGGACACAGCTGCCGATCCTCGGACTGACTGCCTTTGTGGCAGACGGTTCCATTCTTCCAAGACAGAGCGGCATTTCTCAAAAACCGTTAAAAAGTGCCGTTCCTTTTGTTTCGCCGGAAGCCTTTCGAGTGAATTTGACGCTTCCTCATCACGGCACGATAACCGGTATGGGAATCCCAAAAGGCATTACTTTAATTGTCGGCGGAGGATATCATGGCAAATCCACACTGCTAAAGGCTCTGGAACTGGGCGTCTATAATCATATCGCCGGTGATGGGCGAGAGTATGTCGTTACGGATGCTTCTGCTGTGAAAATACGTGCAGAAGACGGAAGAAGTATTCAAAATACAGATATTTCCATGTTTATCAATCATCTTCCCAACGGAAAAGATACCTGTTCTTTTTCTACAGAAGATGCCAGCGGAAGTACCTCACAGGCAGCCAATGTGATAGAAGCTATGGAAGCAGACACTTCTCTGTTTCTAATTGACGAAGATACCAGCGCTACAAACTTTATGATCCGAGATGAATTAATGCAGAGAGTCGTTCACCGTGAAAATGAGCCGATTACCCCATTCATTGAACGCGTCCGCCATCTGTATGAGAGTCAGGGAATTTCTTCTATCATTGTTGCCGGAAGCTCCGGCTCTTACTTCCACGTAGCGGATCATATCCTGCAGATGGACCGATATATCCCAAAAGACATTACTTCGTTTGCAAAAGATGAGGCAAAAGCTTTTCCTGCTGTTTCTCTCCCGGCAGAAACTTTGGAAATCCCTGCGTTTCACCGGTGTTTTATCGGCAGCAAAGAATTAAAGAACAATCGAAGAGTCAAACTTAAACCTCTTGGGAAGGATGCTTTTTCTTTGAACAAAGAAACTGTGGACTTAAGATATCTGGAACAATTGGTCGATGCTGAACAAACCGCTGCCCTTGGCTATGCACTCTTGTATGCACAATTGCATCTCATGAACGGCAAAAGAACGCTGAGAGAAACTGTGGACGCCCTTTTTGAAAGAATAGAACAAAAAGGACTGTCCATTATCTTGGACAGCCGCTATGTAAACGCAAATCTGGCACTTCCGAGAAAGCAGGAAGTCTTCGGATGTTTGAACCGCTATCGAAAGTTATAGAAAAATCATCACAAAACACTTTGCAGGATGCATTGGCTGACAATCTCATATGCAGGCTCCCTGAGATGGATTCCATCAATTGTGTAATCTCTCGGAAGCTGCCCATCCTCACCGATTAAGTGCCCATAAATATCCATATACCTCATTTCACCCTCTTTGCATAACATTTTCAGTGCTCGGTTGATCCGCTCAATCTCCTCGTTGGACTTTCCATCTGCCCATGAGGGCATTAGACCAATTTGTTTTGTATACGCCGGATACAGAGATTCCACATAAATCTTTGCATCCGGCAAATTTCCTTTTATTATCTCTGCCAGACGAAAAATACGATCGGCAAGAACCTTATACCCGGGATACAAAGACATGAGAAAATCATTGGCTCCGCCCTGCATAATTACAACATCCGGTGCATAAGCAACAACATCACGAAATACTCTTGCTTTCATTTCGGCAACGGTATCTCCCGCCTGTCCGCTATTTATAATTCTTGCATCAAGGTCTTTGAGTTTTTCCATTGGAAAATAATCCGTCAGAGAATCTCCAAACATTACGATTGTTTTATCCTTCATCACGCCCTGCCCATTCTTACATTATCACTGCGCACATTAACACCGTGATTAAATCGTTCATATAATCTATCATTTCTTCCAGCTTCTTGTTTTGAGGATGTTTCTTTATTTCTTTCAGACTTCTTTTTAATTGATCGTTTTCATATTTTGAAAAATATTGCTTTAAATTCTTTGTCTTATTCAAGATAAAAAGCAGCGCAATATCATGAGGTGTCATTGCATTTTCCATCTTTATAAGTGTATGTAAGATTTGTACCAGATCATCTTTATAATTCTTCTCTGGAATATAGGTTATTTTTGATCCGAAGAGTCCGCCCTTTCCCTTCTGTGCCAGCTGCATTTCATACAAGGAACTTCCGACTTCCGCTGTCAGCTGTTTGATTTTTCTTCCGGTATAATAATCTGACATTAGCTTTTCTACAGAACGAGGCTTTTCTTCTAAATACTCATACAAAGATGTAAGGCATAAAAATTCTTCTGAAAGATCTTTCTTTACCATAATTTTCTTTTTTTCAACTGCTATGATCTCATTGAAAAGCAAATCCATAAAACCTGCTGCCACAAGCCCTGCATTTGCCTCATCAGCACGCATTGACGGCATATTCCCATTTTGGTCTACCGTCAAAGCATAATATTCCTGTACCATCAGCTTTCTCTCCATAATAAACTCCTCCTAAAAAATCCATATGTTTTTATGAGATCAATGTTGGGAGCAAAAGATATCCCCATGCTCCCAACAACACCGGTTACTATGTCGAGTATACCAAAGAGGCAGATAAAAATACAAGATCCTATGCTGCTTTTACTTCACTTCTCCGCCTTCTACCACTAAATTTTCAGGATTTGCCGCATCTCCATAAACCGGCTTCAAAGTTTTCTCATAATCTTTGTGGAAGAAGTCTTCTTTTCCTAGTTTTTTTATTTCCTGATTGATCCAATGGAGCAGTTCTTCGTTGCCTTTTTGAACGGCTGGCGCAATGGTATCTGTATTTCCAAGAGACTGGATTCCCACTTCAAATTCTTTATTCTCCAGCGCCCATGCAAGAACCTCAGTGTTATCTGTGGAAAGAGCATCTCCTCTGCCGTCCAGCAGTGCATTAAATGCCTCACTGTACTGATCGAATTTCAATTGATTTACCTTTGGATATTTTTTTGTAAAGTAGGTCTCTGCGGTAGTCCCCTTACTGATAATCAGCGTCTTCCCATTTAACTGCTCCGGTTTGACAATCAGCTCTTTCTTCGGTGATACAACGCCAAGAGCTACCTTCATATATGGAAGTGCGAAATCCACCTGTTCCTTCCTTTCATCCGTTACCGTAAAGTTTGCAAGGATGACATCAACTTTTCCCGTTGTTAAATATTCTACGCGGCTTGCCGCCTCCACCGGAACATATTTCACCTTTACCCCCAAATCTTTGGCAAGACGATTTCCGAAGTAAACATCATATCCTTGATATTTGCCTTTTTCATCTACGTAACCAAATGGCTTCTTATCACTGAATACTCCAATCACAATCTCGCCGCTCTCCTTTATCTCTTTGAGCGATCTTGCTTTGGCTTTGCCAGTACTCTCACTATTCTGAGAAGTCGCCCCATTTTCCTGATCTTTTTTCTGGCATCCGGTAAAAATCACTCCTGCCAAAACTATTGTCAATGCCAAAATCCATAACTTCTTCATTTTCATGTCCTCCTATTTTTCGATTCTTTAAAATTACCAATGGTTCCCCTCACATCTCAAATTTGATTTCGATGAGATAAAAATTGTTTTGCCCTCTCTGTCTTCGGCTGACGAAAAAACGCTTGCGGAGCTGCCTCTTCCAAAATCATTCCCTGATCCATAAATAAGATTCTGTCTGCCACCGCTCTCGCAAATCCCAACTCATGGGTTACAATGATCATCGTACTGCCTCTTTTCGCAAGTTCCAGCATTACTTCTAAAACTTCATGGACCATTTCAGGGTCCAGAGACGCCGTAACCTCATCAAACAAAAGAATTTCAGGATGCATAAGAAGTGCACGGACAATTGCAGCCCTCTGTTTCTGCCCGCCGGACAACTGCCTCGGATAGGCATGTTCCTTGCCGCCAAGTCCGATCCTTGTCAACAGCTGTCTGGCCTCTTCCTCCACGTCTTCTTTTTTGCGATGCTGTACCTTTTTCGGAGCCAAAGTCATATTTTTTAAAATATCCATGTGAGGAAACAAATCATAACTCTGAAATACCATGCCGATTTTCTGGCGAACGTCGGGAAGGTTTTTCCTGTTTTCAGAAATATTTTCTCCATTCAGATAGACCGCACCCTTTTGAATTGTTTCAAGTCCGTTTAAACATCGAAGCATGGTACTCTTTCCACATCCAGACGGACCTAAAACTACCAGGACCTCTCCTTTTTTGATGGAAAATGATACATCCTTCAAAATCAACTGTTGATCGTATGCCTTTTGAATATGCTGTACCTCAAGAACATTTTCTGACATTTTCTTCCTCCTTCCTTATTCTTTCCATCTTTTTTCCAGATATGCTGCCAGTCTGGATACCGGATAACAAATTATAAAATATAAAAAGAAAATCACTCCATAAATCCATACTGCCGCATTCGCGGTTGTCAATCTCGCTGCCTCGATGATCTGCTGTCCTACCTTAACAACCTCCACAACACCGATCAATACCACCAACGATGTCGTTTTCACCATTCGAGTTACCAGATTCATTATCTGGGGAAGCAGACGCTTTCCAGCCTGAGGAAGCAATACATAGCGATAAATCTGACCCGCTGTAAACCCCAACGCCTTTGCGCTGTCTTTTTGATGCTTGGGAATGGATAATAATGCAGCTCTCACTAAATCTCCCATTTCCGCTGCTCCCCAGATAACAAAAACCATCACGGATGCCATTTCTCCGCTGAGGTTCCATCCAAAATGTTTCGCTGATCCAAAATAGACCAAAAACAGCAGCACAAGCTGAGGCATGATACGGACAAATTCAAGATAACTCTTTGTAAACCAGTGAATCACCGGATTTTTTATCAACATAACCATGCCGAGAATCCCTCCCAAAATAACAGACAGCAGCACAGATATGAAAGAAATTCTTATGGTTATCCACAGTCCGCCCATTAATCTTAGAAAGTTATCCCCCTGAAACAACACATTAATGCCCAAATCCTGCATAACGAAGTCTCCTTTCCAACAGAGTAAATACGATAGAGACCGGAAGCAAAATCACAAAATAGGCAGTCACCAGCATAAACAAAGCCTCATCCGTCTGATAATACAAACCAATCAAATCTTTTGCCACATGCATCAGGTCTGCCAGCGCCACAACACTGAACACCGAAGTCTCTTTCATTAGAAAAATCACATTGGCTCCGATCGCCGGTACAGCAACGGCTGCTGCCTGAGGAAATACCACATGCCAAAACACCTGAACCTCGTTCATTCCAAGACTTAAGGCCGACTCCTTTTGTATCAAATCCACGGCCTCGATGCCGCTTCGAAACGCCTCCGCCATATAACTCCCGCCAAGAAATACCAGTCCAATGACAGCGCATGTTTCCGAATCCCATACAATTCCAATCTTTGGAAGTCCAAAATATAGAAAAAACAACTGGATCAGCAGCGGAGTGTTTCTTGAGAACTCAATATAGATTCCTGTTATGTTATAAAGAAACGGTATTTTATAATAGCGAATCACGCCGCAAATCAATCCTAAGATCAGCGATCCAAGAATTCCAATCACGGCAATCTTTACTGTCAGCTTCGCCGCTTCTATATACAAATCGCTGTACTGCTCAATAAAATTCCAGTCCATCCTCTCACCTCTTTTTATTTCCTATTTTTCTGATATGAATAATAGTATATTATGCAAACTTTCATTTGTCAAGTCCCGCAGCATTTTTTCTTCAAAACGTGAAAACTTTCCTAATATCAGAGCAAAGCGGACAAGTCCCCCTCGAACTCCCTGAATCCCTCAGTTCCTGAGAGACTTGCTCCGCTTTGCGCGCCGATGTGCGGCTGCGAAAGCAGCTTTCCTCTGCACATCGTGTGCATCTCGCAAAGCGTTTTATAATATGGGAAAGTCAAAACTTTCCCATATTATAAAAAAGCATACACTTTTACAGCGTATGCTTTTTCCTCCGAAACATTCCTTCCTTTTTGCTTTTTTGTGCTTATGTCATGCATTCATTTCACTTTTTATTGAGCTCTTCTGCCGCAATTCCATCCAGAAGATAGCTTTTACTTTGCTCCTGTCTCTCTAAGTACTCCTCCCGAATCAACTGTTTTGCTGCCTCTAAATCTTTTTTCAGTTCTCTTGCCGACCGAAGCGTACAGCCCTGTCCTCGAATAATAATCTGCTCCATTCCATCCGAAGTTGCCACTGTAACGTCATATTTTCTTCCATGTTCATGAGCAAATTTCTCAATGTACTGATCGGCAGTTTCTGCCTCTTTCGTGTAGACTACATGAATATTCATATAATCCATAACCTCTGTAGTATGTCCCTTCACCCGATAGGCGTCAAACACAACGATCACTTCACACCCCTTGATTGCCTGATAATTACACATATCATCCAAAAGCTTCCCTCTGGCTGCATCCATATTTTCCTCTGCCAGTTCTTTTAACGCTTCCCATGCATAAATAATATTATATCCATCCACCAAAAGATATTTTTTGGACAAATCTCTTGTTCCTGAGTTCCTTCGGGCAGAAGCCTGATAATCCTGAGCAATGCGTGAGACCTTCTTTTTTTTCCACTTGCTTTTATGATGCTGATTGGCATAAAACGTCTCTTCTAAAATCTGGTCGATCTCATCGGTATCGATCCATTGATCTTCAAGGTCTGCCCGTCTCTGCTCAACATTATGATTCTGTGACAGCCGTTCCGGAGACTTTAAAACGCTTTCCAGATGCATATGCTCTGACACTTGATCCCAAGAAACCTGATATCCTGCGCCATGGGCACAGAAAACCGATCCGCAGGGATTTTCCAGATCACGATCCGGATCATACCCCGATGCCGCAATCACTTCCTGCTCATTATGACACAGCTCATATCCTTTGAACCTGCAAAACAGACGCCCTCTTCCTTTGGAATACGCAATCACTTCTTTTTGATATCCCTCCATTGCAGATACCGGAACACTGCCGGTTAGAATTGAATATTCACCGTCCGTCTCCGGGGGCTTGAAAATCCCCGCCATCTTTTCAAGATCTGTCATGGCTCGTCCAACCATCTGCTGCGGCACTTCCAGTCGAAATTCGTAATATGGTTCCAGCAGCACTGACTTTGCCGTCCGCAGTCCCTGCCGCACTGCCCGGTATGTTGCCTGCCGGAAGTCTCCTCCCTCGGTATGCTTTTGATGGGCTTTGCCAGCAGCCAGAGTTATTTTCATATCCGTTATTGCTGCCCCTGTCAGAACCCCCTTGTGTTCTTTTTCCAAAAGATGTGTCAAGATCAGACGCTGCCAGTTCTTATCCAGCATATCCTCACTGCACTGACTGTCTACGACAATGCCGCTGCCTCTTTCTCCCGGAGCCAGAATCAAGTGGACTTCCGCATAATGGCGCAGTGGTTCAAAATGCCCCACCCCTTCTGCCGTATCTAGAATGCTTTCTTTGTATACAATATTTCCTTCTCCAAACTCTACCGCGACGCCAAACCGCTCCAAAATCAGACTTCTTAAAATCTCAATTTGAACCTCTCCCATAATCTGTACCTGAATTTCCTGAAGTTCTTCTCTCCACAAAATATGAAGCTCCGGCTCTTCTTCTTCCAGCTGACGCAGCTTGGGCAGCATCATATCCGCGCTGACCTGTTCCGGGAATATCATCTGATAGGTAAGAATGGGTTCCAACATCGGCTCATATCCGCTTTGTTCAAAACCGAATCCCTGTCCCGGCTTTGTCCGGCTCAGACCTGTCACTGCACAAATTCTTCCCGCCTCAATCTCATTTACCGTCTCATATTTCTCTCCGGAATAAATACGAATCTGATTAATTTTTTCTCCCTTTTCTTCCCCTGAAATGACCTCTTTTACTTTCAGTCTCCCTCCGGTAATTTTCAAGTGTGTGAGACGATTTCCCTGATCGTCTCTTGTAATTTTAAAAACTCTGGCGCCGAATTTCTCTGAATAGCTTCTCTCCAAAGTATAGCGCTCAATCCCGCTTAAAAGTTCTTTCACACCTTCCAGCTTTAATGCAGATCCGAAAAAACAAGGGAAGATTTTTCTCTGCGCAGCTGCCTGACAAATATCCTTTCCTTCCAGCCTCCCGTAATCCAGATAGAAATCCAGCAATTTCTCATCTTCGGCGGCAATCTCTTCATAAAAAAGTTCTCGGTCCTCCTGATTAAAATCGACGCATCCTTCACTTAACTGCTTTTTCATCTCCTTCATAAGCTGTCCACGATCGGTCCCATTCTGATCCATCTTATTGACAAATAAAAAAACAGGAATTTGATACCTCTCCAACAAATTCCATAATGTCAGCGTGTGTCCCTGAACTCCGTCTGCTCCGCTGATGACTAAAATGGCATAGTCCAGCACCTGCAGTGTCCGCTCCATTTCCGCAGAAAAATCCACATGACCAGGGGTATCTAAAAATGTAATTTCCATTTCTCCCAAAGACATTTCCGCCTGCTTAGAAAAAATGGTAATTCCTCTGGCACGTTCCAGCTGATTTGTATCCAAAAATGCATCTCCGTTATCCACACGACCGATTTTACGCAAATTTCCCGCAGTAAAAAGCAGCGCTTCCGACAATGTCGTTTTCCCGGCATCCACATGGGCAAGCAGCCCCATGTTAAGATGTTTTTTATGTTTCATTGGTTTATTTTCTGAGGTTCCCTCCATAGAAAATGCCCCTTTCTGTTGTTTATCATAATATATTGATTATCATAACACAGAAAGAAGGATTCGTCATGGGCAAAATCATATCCCTGATCCAGCAGAGAGGGGGTTGTATTCTTCTTTTTTCAGTAATATAATATTTACAATATATAGAAGGAAGGAAAAAAGAATGAATTTTTATAGTGTAAATTTACCAAGCTATACGATCGGTGAAGGATGTTATCAATCCATTCCTCACGAGGCCAGATTTTATGGAAAAAAGGCGGTTGTCATCGGAGGGAAAACCGCCATGGAAAAATCCAAAGAAAAACTTTTGCAGGGAATTGAAAACTCCCAACTGGAAATTCTTGATTTTGTCTGGTATGGAGGAAATTCTACTTATGAAAATGGTGATGCTTTAATTGCAATGGATGTGGTGAGAGAAGCAGATATGATTTTTGCTGTGGGCGGCGGACGTGCCTGTGATACCGGAAAATATGTGGCAAATGAAATGGATAAACCGTTATTTTGTTTTCCCACTGTAGCTTCCAATTGTGCAGCAGTTACGGCAATTTCTGTAATTTATCACCCGGATGGCTCTTTTCGGGAATATTATTATCCCAAAAATGCCGATCACACATTTATTGAGACCTCCATTCTGGCAGATTCCCCGGAAAAATTGTTATGGGCAGGAATCGGAGATGCACTGAGCAAGGAATGTGAGGCTGTTTTTGCATCCAAGGAAGATCGTCTCTCACATACGCCAATGATGGGCGTTCAGTTAAGTAAGATTTGTACGAGCCCTCTCATAGAACATGGGAAAAGGGCTTTGGAGGATCTGCAGCAGAAGAAAGCATCCTACGAATTGGAGCAGGTAGCTTTGGACATTATTATCAGCACAGGGCTGGTATCCAATATGGTGAGTGGATCACCGGATTATTATTATAACTCCAGTCTTGCGCACTGCGTTTATTACGGTTCTACAGTAACTAAAAATGGCGAATCCCATCTTCACGGAGAAATTGTTGCTCTTGGAGTTCTGTGTCTGCTGACCTTCCAGGAGGATTGGGAGGAAAGGGAACGCATTGCCAGATTTAACCAGAGTATAAAACTTCCTGTCTGCTTTGATGATATTGAAATCACAGAAGACGAATTTAATGCTATGGCAGAGAAAGCCATGACTACAACCGAATGGGAATTTCGTCCGAAAAATTCTGAAATAACACGGGAACGTTTCATCCAATGTATGAAAGACACGAATGCCTATGGAAGAAAATTAAAAGAAGGCTTGTAAAGCAGGCCTTCTTTTCATGATTCTTTCGACAGGTGAAACCAATTTTTTCGATATTCTAAAATTCCTTCTTTCTGCATTTTTGAAAGTTCTGCGGACAAGGCACTGCGGTCCACTGACAAGTATTCTGCCAGTTGCTGCCGATTATAGGGAATACAAAATTCTTTTTCTCCCGTTCTCATAGCCTCAGATGATAAATAGGATAAAATTTTACCTCTGAGAGACTTTTTGGACATATGCTCTATTTTCCGCGTCATAGCCAGTGTTCTCTCAGCGATGGAAAACAGCAAATTTTGAATCATCTTGACATGAAATTTGCATGCGATCGGACAGGTTGTCAAAATTCTCTGAACATCTAAAAATAAAACCTCGGTGTCCATCTTGGCCACAACGCTGACTTCCAATTGCTTTGCCTGAGCACAGACATACACTTCTCCAAATAATTCTCCGGGAAGAGCTTCCCCGAGAATCATCCGGTTTCCCCAGAAATCTTCTTTCATAATATGGACTTTCCCTTTGATTACCATCCCAATATGTTCGACTCGGTTTCCACTGTGAAAGATAAATTCACCTTTTTGATAGCTGCGCTGCTTTGTAAGAAGACATTTCATCATAGCTTCATAATCCGCCTGTTGAATTCCGTCAAACAGGCTGGAATCGGGTATTTTCATCCTGTCACCTCCCAATCGTGATTCTTTACCTATCATACCCTAATTTCTTCCGTCTGAAAAGGAACTGATTTTTGATTTAAATGAGATTCTTGATTCCTGCACAGAAACAGAAGAAAAGCCAAGGCCCTACCCGTTTATGCTCCAATTTTTTACCTATATGAAAGAACATCAAATGGTCCTCTCTTCACTTCTTGGACCTCATGGAGATCTTGCGTTCGTGAACCGGGTCAAACAAATCATTCATTCCAGAATGCATCATATTTGGAAAGAAAACTCCTTCCGAACAGAGCACTTTGAATATTATTCTGCTTTTGTGATTTCCGGCTGCCTTGGAATGATTGAAACTTGGATCCAAAATAAATTCTTAGAATCACCTGCTCAAATGGCAGAGCTTTCTTCGGAAATGATTGAACAGGGAATTGAAATTTTTTCATAATCCATACTCGTTATAAAAAACCAGACAGAAGGCATCTTCCTATGATCATCCTTCTGTCTGGTTCAGCTTTTTCATCCTAATTTTCATCTTCCCGGAATGTAATCTCTCCGGTCTTTTCATCCATATACTCTACAATTGCCAAAGACTCCAAATGAGTTTGCTTTCTCAGGAAATCCCCTCCCGGTTGAAATCCTTTCTCAATAACAACACCTGCCCCTACGAGCTGCGCGCCTGAATCCTTCACCAGCTGCGCCAGCCCTTCCAGTGCTTTTCCGTTGGCAAGGAAATCATCAATCAGAAGTACCTTATCTCCTTCTCCCAAAAACTCTTTGGATACAATAATGTCATAGACTCTTCCATGGGTGAAAGATTCCACTTTCGTTGTATACACATCTCCTGCAATATTTTTTGTCTGCGTTTTTTTTGCAAAGACAACAGGAACGTCAAAAATCTCTGCTGCAATACAGGCAATTCCAATACCGGACGCCTCAATCGTCAAAATTTTATTGATCTCTTCTCCTTCAAAACGCTTCCGAAATTCTTTTCCGATTTCACGAAATAATTTAACGTCCATCTGATGATTTAAAAACCGGTCGACTTTCAGTACATTGCCTTCTTTTACAACCCCATCTTTTTGAATTCTTTCTTTTAATAACTTCATCCTTTGCCTCCGCGATCTTTTGTATTTAGATATTATTGTAACGGCTTTTTCCCACCTTTGCAAGTCGTTCCTGCATTTCTTCTTTCTTTGGCGATCAATGTGCAGCTGCTTTCGCAGCCTTCCTCTGCACACCGTGTGCATCCTGCGGAGCATTTTGAAACGTCCCCGCTAGCATAGACACCCAAAACGAAAGGATTCTATCCAGTTCTTAGTTTTTCTTGATTTTTCTCGTTTTTTTATCCGCTCAGGCTGGCAGGTAACTCTTTTCGGTCCC
>NZ_BAAJCL010000010.1:0-98091 GCF_057535655.1 Anaerostipes stercorihominis
ACACGACGCTCTTCCGATCTTTCTTTAAAACGGGACATCCAGGTATACAAGGTATTTACATTGACTCCGAGTTCCCTTGCCACCTGTGCCGCCGGTATCCCCGACTGTACACGTTTACATGCCTCTTCCTTGAATTCGACACTGTACGTCTGTGCCATAATTCTTCCTCCTGACTTTCTGGATAGATTATACCACTCGTTCTATGTGTCTATCAAATGGGGTATAAGGCATTACTCTCTTGACTATAGTCCACGCCTTGTTCATCAATTTTTTTAAAATTAACTGCACGAAATGGATCTTCATGATACTTTCAATCCTTGGTTTCCTTTTTAAACATTGGAAACTTCATATACTTTTCAATTCCGTTCTGTTCGCAAAAAATATAGTTTGTTATATGATCCGTAGCCAGCATCTGCCACAGGATACTTGGGATAGAAACCATAAGTTTGTTTGAAATGCTCCATCAAAGGAATTAAACAGTCCATATCTGAACGATAATGGTTCACGTCAACAACTGCGATATATTCATCTGCTACACCAATCTGTACATTGTATGCCGGCAAAAGCTGATCATTGCCCATGTAATCCGTTTTTATGCGCATAAAGGTAACTGATTTATCTGTTTTAGAATAGCTGTTACGATCAGGATCACAAATGTCAATTTTTTCTATATATTCCTGAAGTTTCTGACAGAAACCAGTCTATCCTTGTTTTGGATTATTATAATCTATAGTTGAAATTTTCATCGCAAGTTAATTTTAACATAAAAGAGGACCTTTCGTTCATTTTGAATGAAAAGTCCTCTTTTTTCCGTAGAGACTGTTATTTCACAGTCCCTCCCTCTCTTAGAACTGTCTATTTCCCGACAGCCCCTATAAATGTTTTTCATCAAAATAAAAATGGCGAAGTGCTTATCGTAACACTCCGCCGAAAGCCTAACCGGTTTGAGCCAGCTGCTTGGTTAGGTCTGCTATATTATTTTATGCAATTCCACTGCATTTATACACTTAAATGTTCTTTCCAATCTGCAGGAAGATTCATCGCTGCGAGACTGACCACACCATGATTATTTTGAATTAGCCTATCGAATGCATTTACAAATACTGTCCACTCCTCATCGGAAGAACGTAGATACTTCAGCGCCAGTAAGATTTGATACAAACCATTATGCGCTGGTGGTGGCGTAATTTTATCTATATCCAGAATTTCCGGTGTCGTATGAATTGTACGATTATAAATTCTGGAATTATGAGCACACATATTACGCAATACTGAAATGCCCTGTATCCATGAAGCAAGCATTTTCTGTGATGGATTTACCAAATTTCCTTTTTTCGATTTATACTGATAGTTTGACGCCAAGATAGAATATGAACTTCCAGTACCTGTTTTCAAATTCTTAATTAGTTTCGATAGCGTACCAAATGAAAGGACTTCAACCGCTGCCCATACAGGCACCTCTCCATCATGATTGTCAAAATTATGTTTGATAAACACATCATTGGAGCGAGCAATTTCTGACGCTACAGTAACCATATTCTGCCAATACCGTTTTTTCTCTTTAAAAATCGATGAATCTTGCAAAACAAGTGGCTCTCCGTGTATAAGCAATGCTTCCACCAATCGCACTCTCAACGCAACCTCAATCTTAGAAATCATTGAAAAAACCAAAGCAGATAATTCCTGGTCAAATTGATACAATTTTATAATATCTTCAAACTTTGTTCCCGGAACATACTTTTTTGCAGCATTATCATATAAATGAAACGAGTAGCCTCTCAAACGATAAAATCCAATTGACTTTAACGCCTTCTCTACATCTTCACGAGATGTAATCTCCATTCCTGCATCTACATAAGATTGCACTTGCTGTTCTATTTTTAATATTTGTTTTGGATATTGATACATAAAACACCCCATAAATAAGAAAGTCCCACCGGGTTGCGCATGAAAAATCAGAGGCGTGGTGGGTTCTGTTAATATTATTATACAGCTTTCAATGTTACTGTCAAGATTTCTTTTGTAAAAAATCAGCAGCTTCTCTTTGTTTCTTGAAATTATGCCATCATTCATTATATTTCTAATTTTCAAGACATATCTCTTGCCATTCCCCACATCGTGATTACCGATCCGATCTTCCAAAGGTGTAAATAAGGTGTAAATTCTACATTTTCATCCAAGAACCCCTGTAAAATCAAGACTTTTACCACGTCCCTTAAACACTGCCGTGGCAGATGAATAGTACCTTGTACGTGGAAAAATCAAAGCCCTGCTCGTAAAACGCCAGGTTTCTGTCAGCGGAATACTGAAAAAATCCGGCGTTTCACGTTCGGTTTATCATGCGAGGAAGAAACCCCGTTTTCCTTTTTGCTCAAAAAATTAGTGTAATTCTTTTACAAAGTCCACTGCATTTTTCATATCTTCTTCATTTGGACGTCCTTTTGCAATTCCACCAACCAGTTTAAATGGTCCGAATGTGTCATACCCTTTACAACCAAATTTTCCAATTACACTGGCATGTTTTTTCTCCAAAATTTGTTCTATGGATTTATAATTCTCACTTCCACCATAAGTGCAGATCAAAAATACCTTTTTATCTTCCGGTAAGTTCTTCTCCGCAAATTTCAGTATCAACTGATGAAATTTTGAAAAATAGATTCCTGATGCGAACCCAATCATCTCATAATCACTTAGGTCTGCATCTGGCTGTTTTGCAGCGTCAATCAAATCTATCTGACACTCTTTTGCAATTCTCTTTACTAATTTTTCTGTGTTTCCATGATGCACAGATGCATATACGGTCGCTTTTCTCATTTTTCTTCCCTTCTGCCTACTCCGTCAATCAGGTCATAGCTCATATCTAAAAAGTCCAGCATGTTTGCTTCTCTGACCGAACCATCCAGCAAAATCGTGATCCAGTGCTGCTTGTTCATATGGTATCCGGGTAAAAAACCATAAGTCTGAATAATCATATTGGTCATATCCGGATCACACTTTACATCCATGATATCAACCGGATCTTTTCCTTCTAATCCTAGTTTTGACTTTTCAACTGTCATGATCACCGCATACCATTTTCCATTTTTATGTCGGAGTACTGCGCTGTCCGGCGATTTACTCCACAAATATTCCGGAACTGTGCCATACTGTTTCTGCACGTATTCAAAAATTTCTTCTTTCTTCACAATCTGTTCAACTCCTGATTCTACTATTATCCTACAAGATTTCTTCTGGCTTTTTATTCAAATGACGTTCCATGAGCATCTGATCAATATTGTCATTGGTGTACCATTTTCCTGTCATCAAACCAATCTGCCAGCTGCTCTTTTTCCAATATCAACGGCATACAGTCATGTACTTTTATCATAGATTCTTTCCCTGTGACAACGGAGCTGACACCGAATGAAACAGAGTCCTCAATAGAAATATTTCTTAAAATGTGTCTACTCTATTGACTATGCTTCATCCATTAAAATATGAATAAAGCATCATTAATTTCTGCGAATGTTTACTAACCGCAGGACATCTTCATACGTTTTATCTTTATCTCGAATATCTATCATCTCTGTTTTTCTCCCTGCTCCAACATATATTTCTGTATTTCTTCTGATAACAATTTTCTGACTCGATAAAAACAATTATACCGGTTAACTTCCTTCCCGTCATTAAAAAATCACCTGATTTCTTATAGTTGAATGATACAACATCAATCTTCTGCTGTCATGGTCTTTTTCTTACTCTTATTATATAAGAAAAAGAGTCATTGGTATCACTAACATTGATAGTCATAAAGAAAGAAATTCATTGCCGCCTGTTGTCCTTTGATGTTAAATATATATTCCTTTTCTAATCGTCTCTTCATTCCTTGATGTTCATAAAAACCATAATTACAGCTTGTGTCTGTAAACAAATAAAATTCTTTGAGTTTTTCCTGCTTCATGTAATCCAGTGCAGATTGAAAAAGTAGTTTCCCAATTCCTTTTCCTCTGCATGAGGAACTTACGGCAAATAAAACAAGTTCTGCTGGATATACTTTGTTGTTTTCATTTAATAATTGCTTGTCGATTCCATTGACGCTTCCAAAAATTTTTGAAACATTTCGTCCCTCTTTTGAACTGTATAAGGACAGAATTGATTTTATCTGTAACAGTCGATTTGAAAGAAAACATTTATGCTTAGCAGTATTGTTCGCCAATATAATACCAACTACATTTCCATCCATTACCGCTACCCTTGAAAAGGTGTAGTTGGTTAAACAACTACTTAGAAATACCCTTGCCAGTTTCATCGCTGTTTTGGGACTGCTGAAATCATCATAATGCCATGTTTCCCTAATGATCGTTTCTAAGGCGTTAAAATCTTGTTTCTGATATTTGCGTAATTCTATTTGCATTGTTCTTCTCCTTGTTTTCATCATTCATATGATGTATGATAAAGTATACAGTAACTGTAATGTCAATGAGGAGCTATTACAAAATGAGAAAGGAAATGCAAAGGTTAACAACTGCACAATTTGCAAAATTACATGAAGTAAATAAACGCACATTACATTATTATGATGAGATCGGTCTTTTCCGTCCACTTACAAGAGCTGATAATGGCTATCGCTATTACGATATTTCACAAAGTATCGATTTTGAACATATCCGTATGTTGAAAGATTTGAACATGAGTATTGAAGAAATTGAAGCTTATCGAGAAAATCCCACACCTGCTGATTTCCTAAAGATTGTGAATGAGAAAGAAAAAGAAATTGATCAGCAAATTCAAAAGCTGAAGGATATTAAAACTGTAATGCAGAGAAAAAAAGAGAAAATCGTTTTTTGTGAAACTTTGCAAGAACAGGAAATCAGAATTGAAGAATATAAATCAGAAAGGCTTTTAGTTTATCCTTATGATTTCTCAGAAGATGATATATCACAAATTTTTTCTTACTTGAAAGATATCTGGGGAATAGAACAAATACGCATGGGAATGGGAAGTTTTATTTCTCTTGATAATGTATATAAGATGAACTTTGATAAATATGAAGGAATCTATACGATTGCCTTAAACCAAAAATCTGTTTCGAATAGCCGTATAAAACCACAAGGAACATATCTCTGTGGTTATCAAAAAGGTAAATGGGAGCAATTACCGGTCCTATATCAACAGATGCTTGATTATGCCCATAAAAATAATTTAAAACTTACCGGCTATGCTTATGAAGTCGGTCTGAACGATTTTGTTATTTCTAATGAAGCTGATTATATTACAAAAATTATGATTCAGATTGATGAAAACTCCTGACTTTACAGTTAGCGTATAGTTTATACTCTTTGTATCAAGATACAAGGAGAGGAATTTTAATGATGAAATTATTACTTCTGGCAGTAATTGTGCTTGCAAAATTTTT
This sequence comes from Anaerostipes stercorihominis, assembly GCF_057535655.1. Taxonomy (NCBI): domain Bacteria; kingdom Bacillati; phylum Bacillota; class Clostridia; order Lachnospirales; family Lachnospiraceae; genus Anaerostipes; species Anaerostipes stercorihominis. The sequence goes on from NZ_BAAJCL010000010.1 coordinate 5,396, forward strand.
AATAGCCTCAGGCGTGGCATTAGTGTGCATTATATTGTCATTTATGTTCAAAGGTAAGCAATTACATAAATCAGCGCTTAAAAAGTTCCGCATAAAATTAACTTACTTTCCCTTCTATGCTGCCGCATTGGAATTTATTGTTTCTATCACCTGTCTTATTCCCACCCACACATTTACATCGGTAAATATCTCCACAACACTCCCTCGATCTGTAAATGGTGACTCCTGAAGAACAGAAAAATCTTTCATCATTCCATTATGGACAATATATTCCACGATCTGATTCACAAAATAAATCTGTCTGCTGTCCAGACTTGTATTTGTCAGGTACTCCGAAAATGCTTCTTTGGCAGCATTCATATCAAGTCCTACAATTTCACGGACAAATTCGCCAAGTGGTTTGGTTCCAACTTCATGTTCATAATCCTGTTTTGTGCCAACTTCGCGCCATAACACTTCTTCCAAAGCTGCAATATCCGCAGGCGTCAAAGGTTGGTTTGTTTTTAATTTTGCAATTGCAATATGATCCTGATGCTGTCTGATATAATGCTCTGCCTTTGCCTTATAATTCTTGAGTTCATCATTTTCAAGTTCAGATTCCTTCCATTCTGTTGAAAGCAGTTCATCTGTAAAGTTTGTTTCATATTTCATTGTCGTCTTTGGAATATACTTCATCAAATCACGGAGTTTTTCCCTGATTTCTTCAAATTCGTTCATTCCGGCATGATCAAGATAATTCGTATCCAGAATCTTATGGATCAAATCTGACTGTGCGTGAATTTCAGGAATATTTGCCACACTTGCAATTCCGGCAACTTTTTTGCACAAATCTGTATAAGCTTTTGAATACTTCTTTCCAGCTAAGTAAGCCAGCTCAATTCCGTACATGAGCGCATCAAATCGAACAGCGCTTGCCTCATCTCCATCCGGCAATATCAAAGGCGCAATTTCTTCCCTGACAATTAAGGTATCCTCATATGTAAGAGCATTATAATTTAATTCCGAAGAATACAACTCCACATACTTTAGATGCTGACACACCGCAAAGTTATCTCTGGGCAGTTCCTGTACTTTCTCACTCATTTGCCGAACCAGTGCATTACGATAAGCAATCAATCTCTCTGTCTGATAGTTGATATCCTGAAGCTTATAGGAAATTTCAAATTTCAAATGAAAAATTGCCCCTTGAAGTGCCATCACATTTGCGCTGGCTTTTCCTTTATTCATTCGGAAAAATTCAAAGTTTCCGCAAAAATCAAAAATATAAAATTTCTGCTTATCTTCTCCATCAAGTAAGCCCGCGCAAAGTCTTGTACCTCGTCCAATCATCTGCCAAAACTTCGATTTACTCATGACTTTTTTAAAAAATACTAAGTTCAGAACGTCCGGCACGTCAATCCCCGTATCTAACATATCTACAGAAATTGCAATCTGAGGCATCTTTTCTGGATCAGAAAATTCATCAATGGCACTTTGGGCATAAGTCATATAATTATCGATTACTCTTGCATAATCCGGAAGACGTGGATATTCCTTATGAAAAACTTCTAATATTTTTTCCGCATGATGATGATTCTTTGCAAAAATAATTGTCTTTCCAAGTTTCTGTCCATAATCAATCTTGATCCCCTCTGTCATCAATATATTTAAAACCTGCTTTATCGTATCCTCATTGAATATCCATGTGTTGAGAGCTGATGAGCTGATTGATTCAGGCAAATCCCCATGTTCATCCTCAAAGGTTTCCTCATATACTTTCTTATCCTCTTCTGACAATTCATCATATACAATTCCCTGCTCTATAAACTTCAATTTCGATTCCACAGAAACATAATCCACCAGATATCCGTCCTTTACAGCCTGTGCCAAATCATAGCCGTATGTGGGTACGCCGTTTTCCAATTCAAAAACTTCATATGTATTCTTATCAATTTCATCCTTTGGTGTGGCCGTAAGCCCTACCAGCGGAGCATCAAAATAAGAAAAAATATCTCTGTATTTGTTATAAATGGATCTATGTGCTTCATCACAGATCACAAGATCAAAATGACCACAGGTAAATAATTTACCTTCGTTATCGCTTACCGTATCAATGCAATTGATCATCGTCTGATAAGTTGAAAAAACACAATGGGCATTGTAATTGTCCTTTTCTTCCACAAGATTTGTACAGGATAAATTCGGCAGCATATTCACAAAGCTTCGTTTCGCCTGAGTAACCAGCGAATTTCGATCAGCGAGAAAAAGTATATTTTTGATCCATCCGGCTTTCAGCAGACAATCACACAATGCAATGACCGTTCTTGTTTTTCCGGAACCTGTTGCCATAACAAGCAAAGCTTTTCTGCGGTTCTTTTCATCGAAACTATTGCATACCGCTTTTATTGCAGCTTCCTGATAATATCGACCGGCAATCGTTTTATCTGCCATAACGTGTTTCAGACTTGTTCGCATCGTCAATAAATTGAACCACTTCTCCAGGTCTCTTTTGGAATAGATGGATGAACATTTCCGCTCAGGATATTGTCCATCTATGATGCGTGTTGTAAATCCATTTGTAAGAAAAATAACCGGTCTCCTCTTATATTTTTGTTCCAGTAAATCAGCATAAAGTTTTGCCTGCTGTCTTCCCTCGGAAACATCCATACAGGTTCTCTTAGCTTCAATCACTGCCAATGGACGATGCATATCATCATAAAGCACATAATCAGCAAAACCAACTTCTGACCTGTTGGGCATTCCGGAAAGTTCTACTTCATTCATCCAGTTTTTCCCTTCTATCCAACCTGCATCCATAAGCATGGCATCAATATATAGTTTTCTGGTTTTGTATTCTGACAAATCAAGAGGTTTCGGGACATAAGTCTGCTGCTGTTCCTGCCTTCGGGCAGATAATGCCTCTTTCATGGAAGCATTTTCTTCCATTAATTTCTGTAAATCAAGCTCTTGTTGGACAGACTTCTCCCGTGCTTTTTCCAATTCTGCTTTTATATCTTTTGCTGCCTCTTTCGATTTCCTCGCTTTCTCAATTCGAGAAGAAATGATTTTTTTATCAAAAGAATGTTCTTCATACTGATCCGAATAGCAGTACGAAATAAAATCCAAATAAATAAAGAGATTCTCAAGACAGAGCATCGCCTCATCTCTTCCTAATTTTTTATTACTGTGAGCTACATTGTTTCCACATCTCCTGATATAATCCATGCGCTTCCACAAATCCGGACCCACGATCTGTCGATAGTCTTCTGCATTCATAAGACTGTGCAGATTATCCTGATATGGCATTTCAAGCTCCGAATCCACAGAATACATCCATTTTATCGCAAATTCCATCGCTCGACGGCTATTGATAATACTCGCCTCCGGATCCATGAGGATAATCTTCTCCGCCGATATTGCAACATCTGCAAATCTTGAAAATTTTGATTCACTTTTCAGGTAGTCAAAATTAGTTATCATCAAATCCTCCCCCTTCTATCCATGATTCTTTCATTCTTTATCTTTTCACGGAATCTGATGCTGATGTTTCAGGCTTAACATCTCAAATTCGTATTCTTCTGTTCCCTTTGCGATTCTAAACCTGATTCAGATTGTTTCATTCATTTATTTTCTGAAAGCTGCATGTATTGGTATCATTATAAGACAAGTTTTTAACCATTGCTTCTATCAACTCCAATCATTATTTAAAATGTAACTTTTGATTTAGCGACTTGGTGGACAAAGTCTGTAAACTCATTCTGCATTTCCACTGGTGGAGTAAAATATTCCAAAGTTTCCAATGATTTCTGAGTAATTTTAGGTTGACCTGAAAAATCTGCATATTGATGAAAATCCATTACTTTCATCAATTCTGCCAAAAACTCTAATGTAAACTTATTCGTTTTCTGTTCCTTAATGTATATTGCATTATCAGTAATCCATACCGGTTCCGTAACCATATGCACATTTCCGCACCAAGCTCCCACTCTTCCTATAATTACTGTCGGATAATCCACTAATGAACTATCCGTGTACCAAGCAATACCATTTCCACCATACACAGGAATTCCTTCATCCAGTCTATTTCCCTTTGGCAAAAATTTACCACTAGAAAATTTAAACAGCTCACTACCTTTATGAGATTCAAACCCTTTTTCATTAATATAGTAATCACCAAACATCTCGACAAATCGACCTTTCATAAGTTCATCCAGTTTCTGCAGTTCCTGCCAACGCAGATTGATAATTTCTTCTATCCCTGAAAGCTTATCTACAATACTCTGTTGCTCATCAATACATGGTAAATCAATTTTTATTTTTAACAAATCACCTTTTGTAAGACTCGGAATAGTAACAGTCTTGTTTAAACACTCAAAATCAAAGTGTTTGCAAAAATAATACAAATACCTTGGTAACAAAATTTCCTGCTTTGCCTCTAAACCAAATGCTGTATCAACATTCCAAAATGGTTCTTCCACGAAAATAGGATTGTTGATACTTCCTTTACGACCAACAATTACAGTGTTTGCATTGCAAAGATAATCATCTGCATGACCAATAATGCCACCGCTTCCGTAAATTGGATATTTGCCCGTTGGATTCTCTACAGCCTTTTGATTTTTACCATTTTTTATGATCAATACATCATCAAATATCATATGTTCATCCCTGCAAACCCGAACTTGATTACCTCAGGCAATAAATTTTTGGTGAGATGTTTTTACATTACTTTGATTTACAATGGCATATTGCATTGTGGTATCGATTTGAGAATGCCCCAGTATCTTTTGCACCTGTTCGATTGGCATACCTTTATCGATTGCTCTTGTTGCCATTGTTCTGCGAAATTTATGTGGATGAATTTTTTCCATATTTAATTTTCTGCCAAGAGTGCGGATACGAATCTCCACCCCACTAATCTTCAAACGATTATGAGGTGCATCTAACGATACAAAAAGTGCAGGATTATCATCATCTCTTTTCTTCAAATAACTTTGTAAATGCAGCTTGGCTTTGGCATCAAAATATACTTTTCGTTCTTTATCTCCTTTTCCAAACACAATACATTCTCTGGCTTCAAAGTCCACATCCGAGATATTTAGATTTACTAACTCACCTACACGTATTCCCGTAGAATACAGTAAATCAATCATGGCCAGATCTCTGGAACAGCCACAATAATCCCTAAGTAATTCTATTTCTTCATCAGAAATGATTTCTTTTACAGTTTGTTTCGTTTTAATTTTATGAATACGCCTCATTGGACTCTTTAAAATATAATCTTCTTCCTCAAGCCAAGAGAAAAAGCTGGAAATATTTCGTCGAATATTATCCACCGTAACTTTACTGCAGTTATTGATTTTCTGATACTCAACAAGATATTTCCTGATTTCTTCTGTAGAAATCTTTCTGATTGGTTTTTCTATATTTTGAAGCATTCGTTCTACCGTAGCATTATAATATTGGAGGGTTCTGGACGAACATCCTTCTATTTTTTTTGCATCTAGAAATAACTGTAGGTATTCATTATTTGAAATTTCTTCCTTTGGAACATTATTTTCTGAAAATGTTTGAAGCAAAACTTCCTGCAATTTCTTCATCTGTGAAACATTCAAATACTCTGCCATCTCATTAATAATCAATACAATCTTTTCTTCCATATTGGTACTCCTTTCAAATAGTACCAACATCCTTCTCCAAAAACTAATTAAATCATTTGATTTCCTAAGTGTCATTCCACAACTATAATGGATTTTCGTAATAAATATTTACATATTTTCCAATTCGATTCCATAATACTCTTCAATTCCCTCCTGCATTTTCACAAATTCAGGAATATAGTCTTTTAAAATAACTTCAACTAATCTTCTTGCTGCCAACGCATCATAAATATGCGTTAAATCATTTCTGTTTTTTAACATTCCGAGCCAACTATCCTCATCAATAAAATCAAAGATCGTATATGCAGTTTTTAAAATCATTTTGGGAGAACCTGTTGCAGATACAGCCTGTCCTTCATAACTTAACAATTCCTTTAACACTTTCCAACCCAATTCAAATTGTATAAAGAATTTATCAATGATTCCTCCTATAATAAATTCGTTGGATAAATCTTCATTTTCTGCTGTGATAAGCACTTTTAGATTGGATTTAAAATGTTCAAACTTCTTCATATACTATTTTCCCCTCCTTCTTAATGGATTCTCTCAATTCACTCTGTATCTCTTCATCTAAATTAATCATATCAAATTTCAAGAGGGTACTGGTTTCCTCATTTACATCCAACATAAAGCGAATAAAATCGCCACCTTGCACTGCCAAATCTATATCACTTTTTTCTCTGAAATTTCCTCTTGCTCTTGAACCAAACAAAATTACTTTTTTTACATTATATTTTCGGGCAAAATCTCGTATTTCCTCTATTACTATTGGTTTAATTCCTGTTTCTCCCATATTTTCTTCCCCTTTACCCAAAATACTCCTGCATTAAGCTATCAAACAATAACTGCGCTCCATCTAATGCTTTTTGTACTACAACTTTTGATTTGTCGACTTGAGATGCGAAGGTAGTAAACTCCCTTTGCATCTCGTATTCTGGCAATGGAATTCTTACTTTTACCAAATCCTTACTACGAATTCCTTGGGCAGTTCCACCCGTCCTATAAATGTTAATATCTCGTATAAATTGATCTAACTGCATATAAGTGCAAAGAAATACATTATCAACAATATCCTTATGTCCTTTGATGGTAATTACTCTTTGTCCAAGTGCAAATTTTTTGAGATAATCTGGTACCAAACAAGTATTCCCAAATGTATGACCTTCTGTAACAAATAGAATATCTCCCGGATAGCCAAAACCTCTATGCATCCAGTCGCTGTATACCTCTTCTGTAACATACTCATTCACATCTTTAAATACACCTTTACCTACAGATTTTGCATTTACCATTCTTATTGTTCCAGCTTCAGATAACTTCGGTGTTTTTCCTCGATAATCAACAAAATCCGTATCCTCACCGAACGTCCCATAAAAGCAATCACTCAAATTAAACATCTCAACAAATCGACCTTTGATGAGTTCGTCCAGTTTTTGAAGTTCCTCTTTTCTTGCATCAATAATCGATGCAACTTTATCCAAAATCCCGCAGACTTCAAGTTGTTTTTCATATTTTTCAATATTGATCTCTGTTTTTCGAATTACACTTAAATGCAGATTAGGTACGCCAATACCTCTTAAGCCTGCATCAAATTGTCTTTTAGCCACAGGACTATTAATTGCATACAACAAGTACTTCGGATATACAATGTCTTTCGGTCTTAATACTGCCAAGCTTACATAAACATCAAATATTTCATCTCTATCTACTAACGCAGCCACTCCTGTTGTCCCATTTTTAGCAAGCAAAATATCATCTTTTCTTGGACTCAATCGTGCGTATAATTTTTCGTGAAGACTTTTCGGTATACGCTTAACATTATTCCAATCTATTTTTCTTGCAGTCACATCTTTTGATGAAAGGAACATCACTCCACCCTCTTCGCAATATTTTGGAGTTTGATGTGTTCCATCTGTGATAAATTCACAGAGTTCTTCCAATTTATATTTCATGTTTATTCATCCCTACAAACCCGAATTGATCGGCTTTGTATATCCTTCCTTACAAATTTAATAATCTTTCCAGCTCTTCCATTTCCTTGCCAATCTCCAGCTCAATTTCTCGAATATTAGCTATAATTTCCGATGTGGGTGGATATTCAATAGGTACATACTCAATTTCTTTGTACTTATTCATACTGAGATCATACTTATTATCGACAATCTCCTGTTTAGGTACCAGGAAAGATGGATCGGTACGTTTTCTTTCTTTCTCCTTATCCAAATTGTGAAATCTTTCAATAATGTCCGGAATATCATTTTCTTCAACTGAAGTTCGCTTATCATCTAAGCTGAAACCATCTGCCTTCATATCATAAAACCATACCTGATCCGTTCCTCCATGTTCTGTTTTGGTAAAGATGAGAATCGCTGTTGATACTCCTGCATAGGGTTTAAACACACCGGAAGGCATGGAAATTACTGCCTCTAATCTCTGATCCTCCACAATTGCTTTCCTGATGTCTCTATGTGCCTTGGATGAGCCAAACAACACTCCATCCGGAACAATACAGGCACATCTTCCGCCGATCTTTAACATACGAAGAAAGAGTGTCAGAAATAGCAATTCGGTCTTCTTTGTCTTACAAACTTTCAATAAATCTCCTGATACAGACTCTGCATCAAGACTTCCCTTAAATGGCGGATTTGCAAGTATTAATGAATACTTATCCTTATCTGAATTCTGATCGGACAGACTATCCCTATATTCAATAAACGGATTGTCAATTCCGTGGGTCATCATATTCATTGCTCCAATACGAAGCATTGTTCGATCCATGTCATATCCATGAAACATGTGATTCATATAATGGTTTTTCTTCTGTTTGTCAAAGAAAATTTCTTCTTTCTTCTCTTTTTTCAAGTATTCTCCTGCTGCAACTAAGAACCCTGATGTTCCGCAAGCCGGATCACAAATCACCTCATCGCTGGACGGATCCATCAATTCCACCATCATGCGAATAATATGTCTTGGCGTTCTAAACTGACCGTTTCGTCCAGACTGTGCAATTTTTGACAACAAATACTCATACACATCTCCGCGTACATCTGCAGTTTGAATTTCATTCATCCTCTGATATATTTCATCCAGAGAATCCACTACCTTTGACAAAACAAGTGGTGTCGGCAATTTAAAAATTGCATCATCCATATATTTTGAATATGCGCTGTCTTTATCACTGTGTAATGTTTTTATAAACGGAAATACCCATTCCTGCATGACAGAATACATTCGGTCCGCAGGAAAATCATGAAAAACAGACCATTTCAGCTGTGAACCATCAATCATTCGCTCTCCGATTTTTACTTCCCCGGCAAAAATACTTTGATATGGAAGTCCAAGCATAACGCTTTCTTTCGCCGCTGTATTGTCCGAATCATCCAAATCATGAATAAACATCAAATAAGTAATTTGCTCAATCACTTCCAACGGATTTACCAAACCGCCGGACGCAAAAACATCCCATAAACTGTCAATTTTATTTTTTAACTTACCTGTAATCATCGAATCCTCCACTTTCCATACGTACTTTGTGTACCGGCTGCCGTTTTTTCTCCATCCACGAACTACCTACTGTCTAAAGTCGGTGAGATTACGGCAGCCTTATTTCAATTACCTCATTCATTTTAGGCATTTATACTCTGTACGATATCATTGATTATACTTATTCTACTATCATTCCTCTTCATCGTCAATGAGTTAGGGAGTTTGACAGAATCATCATTAGGAATCGAAGGAACTTAGGATTGCCATATCATCGTATATTCTTCTTCCTCGGTATCCTGATCTGTGGTTTGTTTTTGAATTTTAAATTTTTCCCTCTGATAAAATTTCACAGCCCGGTCATTTTTTTTATAAACATCCAGGCTTAATTCTGATTTGATTTCCTTTACAAAATCCAAAAGGATTGTTCCGATCCCCTTTGACTGAAACGGTTCACAAATAAAAATCCCTGCAATATAATTTTCCTCCAGACCGACGAATCCGATGATTCTGTTGGTTTCCTCATTTTCGTATACATAAATCTCCGCCTGCAAAAACATTTCTTTTACAAGTTCAAAATGACGTTCCCAATATTGAGTCGGAATAAAATCATGTGCTTTTCGATTGGTATTCAGCCAAATTTCAGCAATCTCATTTACATCTTCCGCTCGCATTTCCCGAATCATCCCTTTATCCTCCTAATCTATTTTTCTTATATTATATAATCGTCTCGCAGCAGTTCTGACAGGGAATATTTTTTGATTTTTTTCCACCCCATCCAGTAAGCCAGCCCAACAAACCCAATAATTGCCAGAGCAAACATGAAAACCGGAACTATGGGCGCCTCTCTTAAAAATTCCACAGGATCTAAAAAGCTTGCCCGAATCATCATGCCCGTAACAACAATCGTGATCGGAAAGGTAAGGAAAAGCGGTCGTCCTGCAATAGCCAGTGCCTCTGCAAAAAAGATTTTACACATTCCTCCCGGCGTCATTCCAACCGATAAATACCTTGCCAGTTCCCGCTTTCTCTGATATAAAAAACCTAAAGTATTTGAAAATACATTGGCAATTCCAATTGCCGCAAGCAAAAAGCACAAACCTCCGATCATGAACATATATCCACGGATCATGCGATCGTTGTCCAGCTTTTCCTGAATACGATTCTCCGTTTCAAAAGTTTTGCCTTTGCCAATAATATCAGAAATTTGTTTTTCCAAAACACGAAGTTCTGTAAGCTGCGCTCCCTCTTTTGCCAACACAGAAATATATAGATCTTTCTCTGCATTTTTCATGTTCCCTGCCATCTGATCCCACGTTGACATGGAAATAAACTGCACCAGTGAATTATTTTCATATTCTTCTCTCAAAAGCGGCGCTTTCTGTGTGTAGGCAAGAACGGAAGTTTTGACCTTCTGTTCTTCATCCTTTGCATTGTGCAACGTTATATTTTGGGATTGGTTTTTCAAAAATGGAAGATACTTTTTATAACGAAAACTACTGTGTTTCCTGTCCCAAATTCGATTGAACACAATGCTGCCACCAGTCTTGCCGTTTTCACTAAGCTCTTTGCAATATTTTAAAAAACTTTGGTCATCTAAAATTACAATTGGAGCCGACACTTTATAAAGATCTCTTTCCGCTGTGATTGTATTTTCTGATATTTGTTCTAATCCACCCAGTTTTTTTATTTTGCCGCTCACATTTTCTTTGCTCACATAACATACTGCATCTGCCTTTTGATAGATCACAGCACTGCGAACTCCGGGCAATTTTGCAATTTTTTCTCTGTCCGTAAATTTTCTTATATCTGTATTCTCTATCGTCACCATTACATCCCATGCATTTTGGTATCGTTCAAAATAGGTATGCTTTGTGCTAATAGAAGAAAGTGTAAAAAAGCATAACATCATCGTAAATCCAAGAAACGAAAGAGTTAAGGACCATGTCGACGTGCGAAATGCCCTCCTTTGTGCTTTCAGTGAATTCCCCGCCAGTTCTCCTTCCACACCGAATAAAAACTTTAAAATCCGAGTCCGTTTTTTCTTTCTGCAATCAGCTTCCTGCCACCCCCGGATTGCCTGAAGAGGAGTTAATTGACTTACCTTTCTTGCTGGAATCCATGCAGAAATGAAAATCGTAATTCCCGCACCTATCATGGCTGCGAGAAAAATTCTCCAATCATACTGGAAAATAGCTTTATGGCCTCCCACCGATGTTGCAACCTGATTCATCCCCTGCACTACGCCATAGGTCAATAAAATGCCCAGAAGGCTTCCAATGAAAATCGGGACTGCACACAAGACCGCTGCTTCCTGCAAAAGACAAATGCGAATCTGCGCCGGTGTTGCTCCCACACTGGAAAAAATGCCAAACTGACGAATTCTTTCATTCATTGATACTGCAAAGGAATTATGAAGAATTAAAATGAGAGATCCCGATACGAGCAGTAAAATTCCAATATAGAACGTCATAAGAAGCGGTGGTGATTTGTCCTGCGGATCATGTATCAAATATCTGGATAAAAGCAGCTCATGATAAGAAACTGAAGACGCACTCAAGCCAAGTTTTTGAGCAATGACAGGCAGATCCTCATAGATTGTGTGCATATCCTGCAAATAAATATCAATCACTCGATGTTTTCCCTGTGATAATTCTTCATTTACTGCCGCTTTTTCTACATTTGCAAATTTATTGATCCGGTTGAGATCCTTTTCCCCAATTGTACCGGAAATCCTCCCCTGCCAGGCACCTTCTTCTGACTTCACACGTCTTATTTCATCTATCCAGAAGTTAAAAAACAGACAGCAGAGAAGGGATAGAAATAAAGAAGAAATCAACGCTGCTGCCACAATGGAAATACTGGAGGAACGATTCTTCTGTATAAATCCCCGGGAATAATGTTTCCACATTGCCGCTCACCTCATTTCCCCGAAAAAGTCTCTTTGCCATTGCTGTGATCCGCGAACCACATCCCCGATTATCCGTCCATCCTCCATTGTCACAATACGATCTGCTTCTAATGCAATCCTCTCATCATGCGTTACCAAAAGAATGGTCTGATGAAACTTGCGATTTGACAGTTTTAACAAATCCATAATTTCTTTTCCATTTTTACGATCAAGATTTCCAGTGGGCTCATCTGCCAGCAACAAAGCAGGGCGATAAATTAAAGATCTGGCAATGGCTGCTCTCTGACATTGTCCTCCCGATAATTGACTTGGAAAACATTCTAATTTATCCGTCATTCCAAGAGAAGCGATTACCTGATTTACGTACTCCTCCACAGGTTTTCTCCGATCTAACATCAGCGGCATCAAAATATTCTCACGAATTGTAATCGTTGGAATCAAATTATAAAATTGATAAACAAGCCCTACCTTTCTCCGTCTGAAAATTGCCGCCTGCGTAAGATTCATCTGAGAGATATCCACCCCTTCCACAAAAACCTTTCCCTCCGTCGGCTGATCCACACTGCCTAAAATATGCAAAAGCGTTGATTTCCCTGATCCAGAAGCTCCCACAATTGCAACAAATTCCCCCTTTTCCACTGAAAAATCAATTCCATCCAATGCCGTCACCGGTGAATCCCCAGAATCATAAATCTTTCGGATTCCCTGACACTTTAAAAGTTCCATCTGCCTTCTCCTTTCCTTCAATCCATTGATACTTTAGTATAACAAAGGAAAGTGACATCTCAGTGACTATAGATTCTAACTTCAAAACAAGCTCCGCCCTGCGGCAGATTTCTGGCAGAAAGATTCCCGTTTTGCAGTTGGAAAATAGACTGCGATAGGGCAAGTCCAATTCCCGCTCCGTTTTTTCCTGTTCGTTTTCCCCGGTAAAACCGTTCAAAAAGATGCGGCAGATCTTCCGCTGAAAAGCCTTGTCCTTCATCCCATATTCGGACTTCTAAATAGAGTGGATTCCATGAATAATCACAATAAATCGTCCCGCCCTCCGGAGAATATTCCAGACAGTTTTTGATTAAATTCATCAGTGCCTCCATGGTCCATTCCAGATCTCCCATCATTCTTGCATAGCCTTTTTCAGGAATGAAGACGGAAACCTTCTTTTTTTCCAACAGCGTATTCAAATTTTCCGCTGCAAGACTGAGCGCTGTATAAATGTCGACCTCTTCTTGTTCTAAACGCAGCGTTCCGGAGTCAATCTTAGATAACGTCAGCAGCGATTCTTCCAGGCTGCTCAGCCGTTCTATCTGCCGCTTCATCTGATCTATATCAGCATTCGGCATTCTCGTTTTCATGAGCTGCAAAGAAAGGGAGACCGCCGTAATCGGTGTTTTCAACTGATGTGCTATATTTGCCAGATTCTCTGCAAAATTCTTTTTGGCTTTTAACGCCGACTCTCTTGTTTGATAAAGTTCTGTCACAGTTTTATACATTTCATCCTGAAGATGGGAAAACTCATCCTCTTTTCTTTGCAAAACAGTTCCGTCTGCACCAATATTGATTTGTTCCAAATAATCTGTTAATTCCCGAATTCTCTTTCCATGATGCCGCTCCAGAAAGACAGCTGAAACAAGAAAAACACAAGATACTGTCAGCTTCATCCAGAAAGCCGATACCATCGTTGTTCCAATCAGACAGAGCACTGCAGGCAGACAAATCATCAGCCTTTTTTTCTGTTTCTCCGTCATTGATCATCCTCCATACGATACCCAAAGCTTCGCACTGTTTTTATACAAGACGGCTGATGCAGTTTTTGTCTCAAACGCTTCATGGCAACCGTCAGTGTATTATCATTCACATAATTCCCATGATCGTCCCATATTTTTTCCAATAATTTCTTTCTTGTCATTGTATTCCCTTTATTTTCCATTAGCAAAAAAAGCAGCTGGTATTCTGTATGACTTAACGATACTTCCTCTCCTTCATAAAAAACTGCCATTTTTTCTTGATCCAGAGACACCGGACCACAGCACAGATACGAGTCGTGGAATCTCCCGGCTCTGCGCAGCAAAGCACAGATGCGGGAATATAACACGTTTAATTCAAAAGGTTTTACGACGTAATCGTCTGCTCCATTTTGAAATGCAGAGACAATATCTCCCGAATCTTCACGCACCGTCAAAAAAATCACAGGAAGCTCCCTCCAGTGGTATCGAATCCATCGGCATAATGTGCTTCCCTCTCCGTCCGGCAGATTCCAGTCCACCAAAACAATTGCAGGCATCTGACGGCACAACGCCTGCTGCGCTTCAGCAACCGATTTCAAAATCGTGACGCTGCACTTCTGAAGATTTAAATACTCCTTCACAGCGTATGCAATCGCTTCATCATCTTCCACATAAAAAACATCTATCATTCTATATTCCCCGTCTTATTTTTGCACATATTGTAACAAAATCCCATCCAAAACTCAATAGAAAGACCATCCTTGGGAACATCCATTCAAAACTCAAGAACCTTTCATATTGACACTGCTTCGCACTTTTCCTTATAATGGAAAGGAGAAATGTGAGGTGGTTTTTTGAATAATAGAAAATATCATATTGTGGAAGCAATTAACCGACATGGATATATGCGGTTTTCAGATTTGTGCGAAGAATTTCAAGTATCTCCTGCTACCATGCGAAGAGATTTGACAGCACTGGACCAGGAAGGATTAATTCATCGTGTTCATGGCGGGGCAAAGTCCATCAATCCGCCCACAGAACAGACGACAGTGCTCTCTTCTTATGAGCGTTCCATTCTTGCCCCTCAGGAAAAAGAACTGATCGCACGATCTGCATTTCATATGCTGCAAGACGGAAGCTCCGTAATCTTAGACGATGCCACAACCTGCCTTGAACTGGCAAAGTTCATTGCTGCTTCTGATTTAACACTGAACATAATTACAAATAATTTTGATATTGCTTCCCTGCTCAAGGAACATCTAACAATAGAATTATTTTTCATCGGGGGAATTGTCCATAAAACAACTGCTGCAACTTACGGCGCCATTGCAGAACAAATTACACACACACTAAACTGCAATCTTTTATTTATGGGAACAGATGCGGTCCATCCGCAGCAAGGTTTTTTAAACAACCGACTGGATATTATTCCTCTGAAACAAGCAATGATTCAAGCCGCTGCTAAAACAATTGTTTTAGCAGATCACACAAAATTCAGCCGCAAAGCAATGATGAAAATTGCCTCCTTTGATGAAATTGACTATGTAATTACCGACGATCAACTGGATCATGAAACCTATAATTCTTTCGGAGAACAGAAACATCAAATTATTCGTGCTTCGATTGATGATATAAAGAAAAACATGCCATAGCGAAACTATGGCATGTTTTCTCAATTTTCATGATAATAAGAACAATTCAAACATTATCTTTTCTCGTTTTAATCAGTGGGAACGCTCCACTGTCCAAAGCCAGTGGAATCGTAATCACCTTATATCAAAAATCCCATCATGAATTTTCCGGTATTCCATATAAGCCTTTTGATATTTTTCAGCATATACAGCCTTAGGTCTATACAAAGTTCCCGGTTCTTCCTGAATAGCATTCTCATTTATTTTCTTTCTGTCACTCATGGCAGCCAAAAGACAGACTCCATATCCCGCAGAAGCAGCTCCATTTACAACTTCCACTTCTCTGTTTAAGACGTTTGCCATAATTCTCATCCACAAACTACTTTTTGTGCCGCCGCCGCTAATTCTAATTCGCTGCTTCTTTTCTCCTCCCACAGCTTCCAGTAATTCCTTAAAGGCATATGCCACCCCTTCCAGCACAGCTTGTGTCATATGTTCTCGTTTGGTATATGTGCTAAGTCCCAGGAACGCTCCGCGTAAGTTTGCATCAGCATACAGCGTTTTATCTCCGGCAATATGCGGATAAAATTTTACAGAGTTTTCTCCAAAATCCGAATCATGAATCCTCGTTTGATCCACCATCAGATCTTCTGTTTTCACCACTGATTCCACCCACCATTTATGAGCTCCTCCTGCCGCCTGCACCACCCCCTGACAAATATTTATAACCGAATCTTCCTTTCTCCCGGAAAAAAATAATACATTCTTTCCTTTTCCTTGAAATGCCCCATCCGGTTTTGGACTAATCACGACTCCGGAAGTCCCAAGAGAAATCACAGTTTCTCTTTTCTTTAAAATTCCCATTGCCACAGCCGTCGCCGGATTATCACCGGTTCCGGCAATCACTCGAATCGGAGATTCTACCCCTAATAATTGACAGAACCGGGAAGACAAATTTCCGATAACATCACAGCTTCCGTGGACTTTTCCCAAAACCTTTTCTTCTATTCCGATATCATTTAACATATACTCCGACCATTTTTTAGTTTTTATATTATACAGAGAACTTGTAGATGCTCCGCAGTAATCACAACTGTATTCCCCTGTCAGCCGGTATACAATATAATCATACGCGGTCATTACCTTACCCAGTTTCAGAAAATTTTGGGGTTCCTGCCTCTTCATCCATAAAATATTTGCCGCCAGACTTCCTGTAGAAATAATTTTTGAGATTTCATACGTATCCGAATTCTTTTGCAGCTCTTTTCTCAAAGGTGCTATCATGTCTTTTGTTCTTAAATCATTCCACATAATCGCAGGACGAAGCACCTGCCCTTCGTCATTTAAGAATACGGTTGTGTGCATTTGTCCGGTAACACCTATTGTATGTATTTTTTCGTCACGAAAACAACGTATGATATGTTCCAATTCATGAAAGACTGCCTGAAACCAAATTTCAGGATTAATTTCCTTATATCCATCTTTTGGTTCACAATAAGAATATCCTTGATTCCTTTCGTATATAATTTGTCCTGTTTCATTTATTAAAATCGTTTTTAATGCTGATGTTCCCACATCAAATCCCAAATAATACACTTTATCTGCATCCTTTTTCTATCGTTCATTGATGATTCGTACCAAATCACATACTGTCTGTCTGACATTTTCCACGGCTTTCATACTTAAACCATATAAGTTTGCCTCTGTATGATTTTTTTGATATGCTTCTCCAAAGGTAGAAATATATGCTTTCCGAAGATCTGAACCATAATTCACTTTCAACATCTTGTACTTCCTCATCTCCTTTACCTGCTCAAAAGGAATTCCCGACCCGCCATGCAGCACCAGCGGAACCGGAGAAACCGCTGCAATCTTTTCCAAAAGCGACAGGTCAATCTTTGGTACTGCATCCAATCCATGGACATTCCCAATGGACACCGCCAGTGTATCACATCCGGAACGTCTGACAAACTCTTCCACCAGTTCCGGGGCCGTTTTACAATCCGCTTCGCTGACATCGTCGTCCTCTTTTCCACTGATTGCTCCCAATTCCGCTTCCACCGGAATATGATAAAAATGACAGTACTCTGCTACTTCCCGCACTGCTTTTATATTTTCTTCAAAATCATATGCAGAAGCATCCACCATAATCGAAGTAAAACCGGCATCTACACATGCTTGTACATCTTCAAAGCTTTTTCCGTGATCCAAATGCAGTCCGATGGGGGTGTCCGTATCCTTTAAGAATTCATTGACCAGTTCCGCAATGGTTTCGGCATTGGATAGCTGCAGATTATTGGATGAAATTTGAATCAATCCCGGAAGATGTGCATCGTTTAACCCCAAAATAATTGCTTTGGTCATCTCTAAATTCGTTGTATTAAACGCCGGAATCATCAAATTTCTTTTTTGGGCATATTCAAATACATCAAATCCATTTACGATCTTCATACTCAATTCCTTTTCTTAAAAACTATCGCCTATTTTTTTTACAACCGCATCCAGTTTTACTTCCGGTTTTGAAATCTCCTGACGGAAATATACATAAACCCCTTTTTCATCAAGTTCCTTCAAATGCTCCACATCTTCTTTCGATACATAAACGGTTGCTGTGGCATGTACCTGATTATCTTCTCTCGGCGTCTGTCCTACATTGATGGATTCAAAATGAAATCCTTTTATATACGCTTTATATGCCTGCTCAATGGACCGGAAAATCACAATTACTTTTCCGTCTCCGAAATGAGTTTTCTCATATTCCGCAACACCATCTTCTACATTATAAAATTCTACCGTCGTTCCTTTCGGTGCCGCAAATGTTAAAATCTGCTGAACAAATGTATCTTTGCTGGTAGAATCATCAATAATTACTACTTTCGTCGCACTGTAATGTGGAATCCACACACTCGCTACCTGTCCATGAATCATACGAAAATCCACACGTGTCATACAAATTGCCATAATGTTACCTCCTGATATTTTTCTTTATGATTACTTTATGATTTTTATTTCCTGTTTTCTTCTTTCTGCCCATTCCTTATAAACATCCATTTCCAATACTTCCGGATTCAAAACACCAAACTTGGAAATATGATGAATCACATTCGATGTTCTCTGAAATACATATTTCCATGAATTGATGACTGCATCCGTCGTACTTCCTGCCAGATGAGCGGATAATGTAATATTATCCAGCTGACGAATCGGCGCCTCTGCCGGCAGCGGCATTTTCGGATATACATCCGTCGCTGCTCCCGCAATTTTTCTTTCTTTTAATGCCTCAATCAGTGCATCATAATTAACCATAGATGCTCTCGCTGTATTAATAAAATAAGCGGTCGGTTTCATCATTTCAAACTGCTCTTTATCAAAAGTATTTGCATTATCCACAGTCTGTCTGGCATGAATACTGATAAAATCAGATTCCTTACACAACGTATCTAAATCTGTTTTTGTTACGTGATGCTTTTTCATCTCTTCTGCACTGACAAACGGATCCACCGCTATGATATTCACATGGAACCCTGACAATTTTTCTGCCATCAGTTTTCCAATATAGCCAAAGCCAAACAAACCGATGGTTTTTCCATACAAATCCGGCATAATCGCATTATTGGAATATTCTTTTGTCAAACCTCCTTGCTTCATCAGTGCATGCTGCCGTGCAATATTTCTGGATTCCGCAAGCATTAGCCCAATGGCATAATCTGAAACAGCATTGGCATTTCGTCCTGCGGCGTTTACCACTAAAATCCCTCTTTGGGTTGCAGCCGGAATATCAACATTTTCTGTACCCGTTCTGGAAATTCCAATCACTCTTAAATTTTGAAAACGATCCATCATTTCCCCGGATACCGGAGAAAAAGATACCGCCAGCACTTCCGCATCTAAATTTTCCTCATATGCTGGAACCATCGGTTCCGGATTCGGACCAAACTTTTCCAGACGATAAATGTTTTTGATAAAATCTACAGACGGATCCGGATCCGTATATTTCCCAATGATAACCGGACCATCTGTAAATTTTTTCGCATATTCTTCCGAATATTCTATCTGTTCCCGATAATTTTTATATAGCGCATCATACATACAAAGTACTTTCATCTTACTACCTCATTTCTTACTTTCTATCCTAAAATTCCCGCAAATCCACATAACAATCCAACTACAGTGGTTGCCAGCAGCATCCGGACAAATTTTCCTCCTTTTGACATATAGTTAAACCCACACCAACAGAAAATCATCATCAGTGCTCCCGGCAGTGCAGAATCCAAAAATCCCTGCAGAGTATAGTCTTTGGTAATCTGTAATACCGCATCAATATGTGCATTGTTCGCTGTCATAACACCCATCATCGTAAAACCAATGACGCTGACGGATAACAAAATTTTTTGAAAAATACCTTTTTGCAGTAACTGGATGATAGACTGTCCTCCCAAATTATATCCGATCAAATGAGAGAACCATCCAATCACATTTGCCAAAACTCCCCATAACATAATTCCAAACGCCGCATACCAATGCCCTGCAATTGCTCCTGCAATACATACGGATTTAATAATGGAAATTGCAGTTGTCCAGAAAATAGAATCTCCCAATCCTGCCATTGGTCCCATCAAAGATGTTTCCATGGTAATAATATCCTGTCCTTCAATCGGCGCTCCTTTGGCTTTTTCTTCTTCCATGGATAAAGACAATCCATGAATACATGCACCCATACATGGTTCTGTAATAAATGGCGTTAAATGGCGAAGCATTGCTTCCTGATAGCCGTCCGGATCATTTTTATATATTTTTTCTAATGCCGGTTTCATGACATACATATATCCTACGCCAAAGAAATACTCTAAACTTTGGGCTTCCCGGAACCATAATAAAGTTCTCATATACAGTCTTGCATGGTCTCTCAAAGTAAGTTCACTCTTGGCTGGATCAATTTTCATCAATGATTTAAAATCAAGATCCAGCGATTCGGATGTTTCTTCCGCAGGGTTGCTTGTAAATTTCATATAAAACAGTGCAAAAATAACTGCAAACACCAAAATCGTCAAAGTTGTCCATTCCAATAATGTTGACATATAATAACCGATAATAAAGAATGGATATAATTCTTTCCGTCCCATCATTGCACAGCATAAAATCAATCCCAATGCCGGAAGCAAACCACCAACTACCGTAAATCCATTCATCACCCACTCCGGTAATCTGGATACAATATCTCCCATGGATGTTCCGCCAAAGTAAATTAGTAATGCCAGCGGCACAGCACGTACAATATATCCGACAACCCACG
Source organism: Anaerostipes stercorihominis (assembly GCF_057535655.1). Classification (NCBI taxonomy): domain Bacteria; kingdom Bacillati; phylum Bacillota; class Clostridia; order Lachnospirales; family Lachnospiraceae; genus Anaerostipes; species Anaerostipes stercorihominis. The sequence continues at coordinate 26,080 of NZ_BAAJCL010000010.1, forward strand.
GTCCGGCAAACGCATCAATCCATAAGCTCTGATACTTTCCAGCCCTAATGCGTTTTTCCGCATCTCTATGCCAATATGAGTTCACCAGACGGCGGAATGTATCAATAAATGATCCCACCAGACCGAATGCAGTGGCTACCACCAAAGCTGCACTGGCATCCCAATGAAATTTTAATGCAATAGGAATTGCTATAATACTTGCCAAAGACACGTCTGATCCTAAATTTCCTCCTACAGAGTTGGCTCCAATAAATACTAAGCCAATCGTACCTCCTAAAAGCAATCCCTGTCCTACATCACCATATGCCAGTCCAAGAACAAATCCAATCAATACAGAATCCTGCCATGTTGCCCATGAATTCAATGGTGCAATACAAAAATCCATCCACGTTATCCAATAGAATGTTCCTAATAAAAATGCTTCTAATAAAGTAAATTCCATATTTCCTCCTCCAAACATTATTTTCTCTTTTTCAGCTCTAACATTTTAATATTCCGGTACTTCTCCTCCTTCCTTTTTCACTAAATATCTCAACAATTTCTGAACTACTGAAATCAAAGGACCTGATAAACGAAATAATATTAAAAAAAGATGTTTTCGCCGCATATAATTTTCGATGTTATTTTACTTTGATTGCGCATTCCACTGTTCCCCCACATTCATAATTGCTTCTTTTCCCATCTCCACAAGCTGTTCTAAAAAATCAATACTTTTATCTTCTCTGGCTCCCACAGCTGCAATTAACATTCCAAGATTCATTCCGCATACAGCTCTGATTTCTTTTCCTTCTCTCAAGCAGTACTGCATCACTTGATTAAAAGGACTTCCTCCAAAAATATCAATGAGAAAAATGGATTTTTCCGGCATGACTTCATATAACTCTGCTGCCGCTTTTCCGTATTCTTCTGAATTATCTCCTTCATGTAATTCCAATGCTGATACATTCACGGCATCTCCCGAAACCATCTCCATGGTTCCTAATAAACCTCCTGCCAACGGTCCATGACTCATTAGAATAATTCCCGGAACATCTGATTGAATTTCGCTTATTTTTGTTCCAATTTGTTTCATTTTCTTTCCTCCAAAAAATTTATTTCACTTCATCTCTTTGATATCCCCTATTATACGAACATTTTGAGCGATTGTCAACCTTCTATTTCGCTCATTGTTCAATATATTGATCGTTCACATTCATTTTTAAGCGATTTTATTGACATTTCTTTATTTTTTGGTAAGATAAGTTTAAATATATGATTCATTTCATCATAGGAGGTAAGGAAATCATGAACAAAAAGCGACAAAATAATGTCCTACAATTCATAAACGATCATAAATACGTTCGTTTTTCTGAATTGTATACAACCTTCCATGTCTCCCCAGCTACCATGCGGAGAGATCTAACACAATTAGAACAAAATGGTGTCATTCAACGTGTTCATGGAGGTGCACGTTCCATCCAAAAAGCTTCTTCTTCTGATTTTCCGGTTATAGACCATCGCATCCACGATTGTGTTAAAGAAAAAGAAAGAATTGCATCTCATGCACTGCAGCTGATTCATGATCACTCTTCCATCATATTAGATGCATCTACAACCTGTCTGAAATTAGCTCATGCTATTTGCAGTACAAATTTAAAATTAACTGTTATCACCAATTATTTTGAAGTGGCAAATACACTGTTAAATTCTGAAACAATTGAAATTTTATTTATTGGGGGTATTGTCCGAAAAGGATTTTCTTCTACTTCCGGAATGATTGCAGAAGAAAACCTAATGGATATGAATGCCGATCTTGGATTTATCGGCGTCGACGGGATTACACCAGAAAAGGGGTTATCCAACAATCGTTTAGATATTATTGAATGGAAAAAACTAATTATTAAAAATTCTTTATCTTCTTATGTATTAGCAGATCATACGAAATTTCATTCCGCAGCAATTTTACCAATCTCTCCTTTGTCTGAAATTACGAATGTTATCACTGATGCACAGCTGCCTGATTCCGTTTTATCAAACTTCGGAAGCGACAGATCAAAAATTATATTAGCAAAATGACTTCTCTCACATCGACTCAGTGAATTCTATCGCTTTCTTACTTTTTGAATTTTATGGTCTAATAAAGTTTGTCGCAATCCTGCCCATCGTATGCATTCCGCGCAGCGTTTTATGATATAGGGATATAGGAAAGCTCCAGACAAACTTTGCCTGGAGCTTTTATCAAAAATAGATGCAATTTTTCTAACAATTTTCCATTGTTTTTCCTTCACCGCATAATCCCTCAAAATCTTTGGTAAATGCATCGACTGCTGCAACCACAGAATCATTCTTAATGAGTCCTTCAATGACATCGGATGCAATAGTAGCCGCACCGATTCCATAAGCACAAAGCTCCTGAACCTGCTGTGAATTCTTAAAGCTTGCTGCAAGAACCTCTGTTTTCAGTCCATTGTTTTTAAAAATATCATGAATCTTCTTTACAGATGCAATTCCGTCGGCTCCCAGATTATCAATCCGATTCACATAAGGCGCAGCATAGACAGCTCCCGCTTTCGCTGCAAGAAATGCCTGCATTGGAGTATAAATTGCAGTTGCCGTAATTTTCACACCTTCTGCTGCCAACGCCTTCATTGCCTTTAATCCTTCTCTCGTCGTCGGTACTTTAATAAATGTATTTTCCCCTAACTCCTTCCTGATTTTCGCAGCCTCGGTTATCATATCTTCCGCGTTTTTAGACACTACCTGTACATGCAGATCTGCATCCTGTCCGATGATTTGACGAATTTCCTTTAACACATCATATGGCTGTTTTCCGCTTTTTGCCAAAATCGAAGGATTCGTTGTAACCCCTTCCACCGGATAATATTCGTACAGTGCCTTGATTGCTTCTACATTTGCGTCGTCAATAATAAATTTCATAACATTTCTCCTTTTTATTTTAATTTTCAATGATAACCTTTTTTACACCGCCCTCCAGAGCCCAGCTTTTAAATTCCTGCATTTGCTCTTTGGAGTACATCTTCGGATTCTCCCGAAAGCAGAATTCCCTGTCTACCAGACCGTATTTGGATTCTGCCAGCGGATTATAATTTAAAATCTCATAAGTTACTTCTGGATATATTCCACTGATATATCTGGAAATTTCAAGTATATTTTCTTTGCACGCTGTCATATCAGGAATCATCGGCGTACGAATCACCGCACATTCCTTTTTATCAGATTCCAACAAATATTTCAGATTTTCTTTGATTTTCTGATTGGAAACCCCGGTATATGTTTTATGGAGCCTGTCATCTGCCAATTTAAAATCCGCAAATATAAAATCCAGATACGGGAAAACCTGCTCCAAGACTTTTGGATCTGCAAACAGTGATGTTTCGATGGCTGTATGAATTCCTTCCTCTTTGCACTGTTTTAAAATTTCCAGCGAAAATTCCCATTGAAACAACGCTTCTCCGCCAGACAGCGTGATGCCTCCTCCATGTCTGTAAAATACCATATCCTTTCGGATTTCTTCCATAACCTCTTCCACTTCATACTCTCCGGAATCCATTTCCAATGCAGCTGCCGGACACCAGTCTATTAATTCTTTCCAGTCTTCTTTGGCATTTACATTCAACGCTATACACCCATCCTGTATTTTCATCCCGCCGTCACAGCTTTTTTTCACGCAGGTACCACATTTTATACAACGATTCTCAAAATATAACGGCCGATCTTTGAATGAAATTCCTTCCGGATTCTGACACCAGATACAGGTCAGAGGACACCCTTTTAAAAATACCGTAGTTCGGATTCCTGAACCATCATGAGTTGAAAATCTCTGAATATCAAAAATTTTTCCTTTCATTTTAAATTTCTCCATAACTGGTTCGTGCAATAATTTCATTTTGCAGTTCATCTGCCAGTTCTGTAAAGTACGCCGTATAGCCGGCAACTCTTACGGTAAGTCCCCGATATTGTTCCGGATGTTCTTTTGCCGCAATCAAATCTTCTTTTCTTACAACATTAAATTGAATATGAGGAATTTCCAGATCTACAAAGCTTCTCAGGAAATCCGCGAACTTTTGAATTCCTATTTCATTTTTGAAAAATTCCGGAATAAATTTCATATTCAGAAGTCCTCCGTTGGTTGTCAGATTCTTATCCAATTTTGATACAGATTTTAATACAGCCGTCGGTCCCTTTCGGTCTCTGCCGTAAACCGGTGACATTCCTCCGTCTGCTAACGGCTCTTTGGCATAACGTCCATCCGGCGTTGCCCCGACATTTTCTCCCATCGGTACATGCGCCGATACCGTATACATACCGGTATGATACGGACCTTTGCGATAGTTGGTAAACGTCCGCAGACGATTTTTAAAATATTCTGCCCATTTCGTTCCCATTGCGTCGACCCAGTCCACATCATTTCCATATTTCGGAACTTTATGAAGCAGCATAGCGCGAATGATTTCATATCCTTGAAAGTTTGCTTTTAATGCATCCAGCATCGTCTTTCGATCAATTTTTTTCTCTTCATAAACCATCTGCCTGATTGCCGCCAGACTGTCCGCTAAATTTGCCACCTGAATCATCTGGATTCCCGACAAGTTATATTTGGCTCCTCCCGCCGTCACATCAATGCCCTGTTCCATGCAGCGATCAACCACTGCAGATAAAAACGGTGACGGAAGCAAATCAATATGTGCCTTTTCTACTTCCTCACAGGCAAGCAGCATTTTATCCATAAAATAATCAATCTGTTTCTGCAAAGCAGTTTCCAAATCTTCAAAAGTCTCATATGTCTCCAGATTTCCATAATCCGGCGCAATCGTTTCTCCGCTCAGCAGACAAGTTCCCCCGGTTAATGTAACCTCCAGCGCTTTATTTAAATTAAACATCGCAGAATCACTCCAGCCAAGATTATTTCCCTGTGTTGTCAATTCCACACAACCGACAATTGCATAATCCAGCGCATCCTTTCGTTCAATCCCCAGCTCCATCATCGAAGGAATCACCGCTTTATCATTAAAAAATTGAGGCATTCCGCTTCCTTTGGCAACCGTCCGAACTGCTTCTTTTAACAACGCTTCTCCGGTCCCTTCGTGAAGTCTTACAGACAAATTCGGCTGTGGAAGTCCCAAATGTTTTTGAGCTTCTAAAAATAAGAAGGAAAGCTCGTTGGAATAATCCTTTCCGTTTTCATCCTGTCCGCCGATTGCAATATTAAATCCAATCGGGAATCCGGCAAAATATTTTGCTCCGTGAGAATTTCTCATATAAACAATCTCATTAAATTTCAGCCACATACATTCAATAATTTCCAATGCATCCTGTCTTGTTAAATTTCCTGCATTTCTGTCCTTTTCATAATAGGAAATCAAATGCCGATCCATTCTTCCCGGTGAAAATGAAGATGCATTCGATTCCATCTGCAAAATGACAAATAAAAACCATAGAGATTGTACTGCTTCATGAAAGGTTTCTGCCGGTCTCTCACTTAAATTTTTACAGTTTTGCGCTACTTTTCTCATAGAATCTCTTTGATCTGCATTCTTTTCTGTCTCCGCCATAGACATCAGCAGATCATAATAGCGGAGCATAAAGCTTCTGGCGCCCTGCATCACCAGAACAACACTCTCATAGAAATCTTTTTTATCACCTGTCGCGTTTTCAGATTTCTCCATCGCCTCTTTTTGTAAACCTACCGGACCCATCTCCAGCCATTTCACACAATTTGGACAAATATGACCCTGGGCATGATCTTTTTGATTTATCTTTACAACCTTTGCAATCTCATCAATTTCTTTTCCATACCTTTGATTTAAAACATCCTCCAGAGATTTCCCCTGCCAGTAGGGTTTAATAACATTCCGAAATGTTTCAATATCCTCTTTATGTACATGAAATTGATCTTGTGCTCTGGTTGGCAGTGTTTCAAATTCCCGATCTACCCATGTACTGCCGCTCTCCGGAAATACCACCCCATAGCGAACCCCGGCGGTACGGTTGCCGACAATCAATTCTTCCGGTTCCACACGAATCCTGAGATTTTCCAATGCTGCTTTTAATGACAGCGCTCTCTGTATGATTCTCGGTTTTCCTTCATTCTTTTTATAAGTATCCGTAATAATCAATGCCTGTTCAATGGATGCATACCTTGGCTCTGACAGCATCTTATCTTTTAAATATGTAATCCGATCTGTTTGAAATAATCCTTCCATCTTATAAAACTCCTTTCTCACTTCATCGGTTTCTTTCTTGTTATTTATTATTTTAGATTATTTTTTATTGTTTGTCAATGTTTTATTATTGTTTCATCGTAAAAAAATACGATTACAGATCAAGTATCCTATGTCTATAATCGTATTTCTTATTTTATATAGAATGCATAACTCCCACAATATACTACTCTATTATCTTTACGTTCTTTTCTTTTAATATCTTTTGAAGCGGAACCTCTAACGTAGTTTCACAGATCACTCCATCAATTTGTTCAAAATCGGCAAACACATAATTTGCATGGTATGAAAATTTTCGATTCTCAATCATAAGATAGATCTCTCTGCTTCTTTCAATCACCGCTCTCTTCATGGCGCCATCTTCCGGAATATAGGTTGTTATAATATTTTCTTTTACGTCTGCCCCGACCATTCCCATAAAACTTTTATCAAATCGAAAGGCATCCATCATCTGCAGTGTCATCGATCCTAAAAATCCATTCTGAGATTGATAAAACTCTCCGCCTAAGAGAACAAAATCTGCATTTTCATAAGAAGCAAATACATTGGCAATATCCAGCATACAGCTGACCACCTTGACTTTTAAACCTGCTTTGATAATCTCCTTTGCCAGTTCAATATTGGCTGTAGATGTATCTAAAAAAATCACATCTCCATCCTTAATCAACTGTACTGCTTTTTTCGCAATCACTTTTTTCTGCTTTAAATTCATTTCCCGTCTGGCAGAAATCCGATTGGGATGCTTCAGTCGAAGGCTATTACGTTCCACAGCCCCTCCGTAAGTGCGTTTTAGCAGGTCTCGACTTTCCATACTTGCTAAATCTTTTCGTATACAGTCCTCTGTTACCTGAAACTGCTGACTCAGCTCTTTTACTTTTACTTTTCCATTTTCGTGCAGCATCTGAAGAATCTTTCCCTGTCTTTCTTCTACAAACATCTATTCTCTCCATTACTTTTTATTCTTTTTCTTAATTTTATTTCATTCCGTCAAGGATGTCAACGCAAGAAGGACAAGCTGTGTTCCGAACAAATTCTGATATTTTATCTATCTGCCTCGAAAACAGCTTGTCTTTTCATATTTTTTATCTAAGATTTTTCAAAAGTTTAAAGATCCCTGATTATTTTTTTTCCTGCATTGCTTTCTCAACCTTCTGAATAATTGCAGGCGCTTTTTTTACTGCATCACTAATTGCAATTCTTACTTTCGGAAGAGCTTCAAAACGTTCTTCGTTCTTAATCGGCATGTCCTTTGTAAGAATGACGCAGTCTGCATCTTTCACATCTTCTTCTGTAATTTCATTTTCAATTCCGATGGAACCTTGGGTTTCTACCTTACATTCAATTCCTTTGTCGTTGCATGCCTTGGTTAAAGCTTCTGCCGCCATATATGTATGTGCTACTCCGGAAGGACATGCTGTTACTGCTAAAAATTTCATTATTTTTTTCTCCTTTTCTTAACTTCCACATATTTTTCTGCTACAATAAAACCAGAGATTGTCGGGCTGTGCCCTTTTGTTATGAAATACATATGAAAATTCAAAACATTCTGTTGGTTACCAGCCTCACATATGACTGTTTCAAATTTTCATACACAGCTTGACAACTCTTAAAATTCGATCTCTAAATCAATCTCTTCATCTTCGCTATTATCATTCATTGTTTCTACAGCATCTCTTTTCAAAAGCATTACTAAAATTCCATGCACTGCTACCGCTGCCAAAATACTTAATAAATACGTAATTCCCGATGTTACCGGAAGTACAACAAGTCCTCCCCATCCTGCATTACAATAGGTTCCAAAAGCTCCCGCCAATGCTCCTCCGACAGCACATGCAATCATATTAATTGGAATCAAAATCGGGGAAGCTGTTGTATAAGAAATCGCGCCTTCTGTAATTCCGCAAATTCCCATTGCAATTGCACCAATTCCTGCATCTTTCTCTTCTTGAGTAAACTTTTTCTTTAAAAGAAAGGTTTCAATTCCCAACGCAATCGGAGGTACGCAAATTGCCAACGCAATCGGACCCATAAATCCACAGTTTTCACCTGCCAATACTGTTGTCCCTACAACCGCAACTCCTGTAGAATACGCTACCTTATTAATCGGTCCGCCTAAGTCTGAGCCAATCATAGCTCCGGTAATAGCTCCGACAATAATCGCACTTGCACCACTCATACTTGTCAGCCACTTTTCCAAAACCTTCAAAAGCCATGCACATGGGGAACCAACAACACAAATCGTTATTGTTCCTACAATCAGAGTTGTAAGAATCGGAATAATCATAATTGATTTTAATGACTGCATTGATTTTGGCAAAGGAATTCTTTTTAAATACTGCGCAATAATACCAGATAATAGACCAGCAATCACTCCTCCAATGAAACCTGATCCGACATTCACAGCCAGCTGTCCGCAAATCAAACCTGGTGCAATACCGGGACGATCTGCAATGCTCATTGCAATAAAGGCAGCCAAAACCGGAACCATCATTCCAAGTCCAACTCCACCAATTTGACTTAACACATCAATAAAAATATTACTTGCTTCAACAGCACCTGATGTTGTCACAGAATTCATAGAAAGCATTGTGGCAATTGCATATAAAATCCCTCCGGTTACTACGACCGGAATCATATAGGACACGCCATTCATCAAATGCTGTCTTGTTCCTTTCAAAATTGAAATCAATTCATTTTGTTTTTTCATAATGTATTCCTTTCTTTACTTAATATTTTCTCCTCTAAAACTCTCTTAACAACTCTACAATTTCTTGTTTGCTTTTCGCAGAGCTTAATTGTTCCCGAAAATCATCATAAACAAGACTGCGGAATAATTTTGCCAAAATTTCGAGATGTCGATCTCCCTGTCCCGGAGATGGAACAGCAATCTGAAATACCATCGTTACCATTTCCTCATCCCACTGCATTGGCTGTTTTAAACGCACAAACGCTAAAGACGGTTCCTTCACAGCTTCTGATTTTGCATGTGGAGTCGCTGTGGAAAATCCAATAGCTGTGGAAGACGACTGTTCCCTTTTCAGAACAGCTTCAATATATCCTCCTTTCTCTTCTAATCTTCCATCTTTCTCCATCTTCTGTGCAATAAATTCAATCACTTCTTCTTTGTCCTCCACTTCTACGTCAAAAAAGATCAGATTCTCATTTATTAATTCTCTTTCCATAGTCTTCCCTTTCTGTTATTATTTTTTATTGTTTTCTTCTGTTTGATTATATTTTATCTTTATTTTTATTATTCTTCAATAGGACATTTCTTCTGTTTTTGCAGTTTTAAAACTGCAAAATGTGTTTATACTATAATCTTTTTTCATTTTTGCAGTTAATCAACTGCATTTTATAAATGTATAAGAAAGAACTTTCTGATACACAAAAAGAGCCAGGAGCCCTCCCGGCTCTCTGACTTGTTTTTTAGAATACCATTTTTTCATTGCTGCGAGTAACTAACCATAAGTTCCTGAATTTCATTCTTTGTGGATGCTTTCCGAATCAATCTTGCAATTTCTTTTTGCATAGTTAGTTCATAAAATGCTGCAAAAAACGCTCTCGTAGACTCGATATCTTCAAAATTAAGCGCCAACAGGAAAATAACGTCTACCGCTCCCTCACCCCATTCCACTTTATCATCCGTCCTTATAAGAACAACCGCAGGACGATTTACAAATTTAGACATACCATGAGGAACTGCCATGCCGCCGCCTAATGCCGAGGCACTAATTTCCTCCCGCTGCATCACGCTTTCAAAAAATCCTTCTTTTACATATCCTTTTTTCAATAATAATTTGCAGACTTTTTTCAACAAAACCTCTTTTGTCATCACTTTATGTTCCAGCAAAATCAAATCTTCTTTTAATAATGTTTGAATCGTAACTTGTGAGGACGGCTTTAACTCTTTCTCCGAAATTTCATGACACACTTTTTTCAATCGGTAGACATCCTGCTCACTTACCAATAATGTTGTATATACTATATTGGGATGACGAATCTTCAATGATGGGATTGTGGAAATCACCAAATCATACTGTTTTTCTTCAATTCTTATGGCTGCATTGGAGGGAAGCACCGAGATAATATTAATTTCCGGTATTTTTGCCTCAATCTTCTGTGCAATAATTTGTGTAATTCCGATTCCCCCACTTCCAATAATTGCCGTGTTAATTTTTTTCTGATGCTGAATCAGAGAACCTCCAAACAGAATTGCCATATAAGAAATTTCATCTTCTGTCGGCAGTCCCTCCACCAAATCTTCATATTCCTTACTTGCAGTTAGGCATGCAGAAAAAATTGCAGGATACATTTTTTTTACTTCTTCCAAAAATGGGTTTTGAATCTCAAATCCATACTTTACTCTTACCAAAGAACTGTTCAAAAACAGTGCCAAACTTGTTTTTAACAGTGCATCTGCTCCGAAATCTAAACCTATAATTGCAGAAAGATAAGAAATGTATCGCTCCGTCACATCCTCAATACTGATCTCTTTTTCAATTAAAAACCTTTTATTTACAATTCTGCTGCTATTTTGAACTTCTCCACCCAAAATCAAAATATATAAATACAGACTTTCTCTAGGATCAATATTTAACTGAAATTTCCGGTTCAAAAGACTTGTGAGCCGGTCCGCATAATCCGCGCTCTCTTCCACCAGCGTTAGATGATTTATCATAGATTCTTCCAGCAAATGATTGCTTTTTAGCCGCTTGATCTGGCAGCTGGTGTACTCTATCATCATACAAAATGTACAATCATTAAACTGATATCCTATTTCCTTTTCTAATTGATGTACACAGTCAATCACACCATTTACAATGGTTTCCCTATACTGAGCAGCCATTCTGGAATATACATCCTTCTCAATCCTTAAATCCGGCACATCCTTCAACTGTCTGAATTGATTTTCTGGAACTTTTTGGTTCCTACATACCAGTACCCTTCGCTTCCAAAATTCACTTCCTCTGATTTCAATTCCTTTTCCAACGATTTGCCGAATTTCTAAATGATCTTTGCTGCATTGTTGATTGGCCTTTTTTATATCCATGCGGATCGTTGATCTTGATACAAAAAGCTCGTCTGCAAACAATGCCGCCGTATAGGGTTCTCCACTTTCAATCAGCGTCCGTACAATATAATTTATCCGGTTTTCCCGTCTTTCATAGGATACTTTCTCACAGGAAAATCGTTTCTTTAATTCCTCTGCTTTCAGTCCCATCTCCAGACAGATCCCTTTTCCTCGTTTGCGAATTAACGTATATTCATGTCTTTCACAATATTCCGAAATTTCATGCATATAATAATTCACACTTCGTTCTGAAATCTGCAGCATAGCCGCAATTTTTTTATAGGTCACAAAAGCGTCATCCTGATGTACCAGCACCCCCATAATATCCTCTGCATGTTTAGAAAGCATACGTCTCTTATTTCCTCCTAATCATCTGCCGGGAAAACAATCCCCATCTGTTTTCTTGCCTCATCCATCAGCTCTAATTCCCACAAAGAATACTGATTATGAATTTGAGCGCTCTCTTTTTCCCGAATCAAACGGATAAACTCTTCAATCTCATAGTACATATTATTTTCCTTTTTGGAAATCTTTATTTCTTCCCACTGTTTATTTCGATAACGAATCTTTATATTTTTTGTATCCGGAATTTCTTCGATAATCATTGATCCCTCTTCCCCTTGAATCTGGCTTGGAAGAATTGCATCCGTAATTTTTGAATATATTAATTCTGCCTGCATATCATCATATACAGCAAGAATCGTTCCGTTGGCTTCTGCTCCTGTCTCCAGCTTCATTCCTCTCGCAATGATTTCTCTCGGCATTCCAAACAATTTTACCAATGGATGCACACAGTAGACTCCTATATCCATCAGCGCCCCATTGGATAATTCCGGTCGAAAGGCATTTTCCACAATTCCTTTTTTGTAATTATCGTATCTTCTGGAATACTGACAGTATTGAAATGTTGCTCTTCGTATTTTCCCCAATTTCGGAAGATTTTTCTGAATTGCCGCAAATCCCGGATCAAAAACAGAGCGCATTGCCTCCAATAAAACGACTCCGTTCTTTTTCGCTGCCTTTAACATCCGCTCCAATTCCTTTTTATTGGAAGCAATTGTTTTTTCACACAGTACATGCTTTCCGGCTTCCAGCATCTGTATACTCTGTGTTCCATGACATGAATTAGGGCTTGCAACATAAACCGCATCGATATTTTCTGCCTGCGCCAATGCATCCAGAGAATCATAACAATCTTCAATTCCATATTTCGCTGCATATTCTTCCGCCCGCTTTCTTGTTCTTGAATACGCCGCCTGAACATGAAAATCCTCGCACTGTCTCCCGGCTTCTATAAAACTATCCGTAATAAAATTTGTTCCGATCACCGCAAAACGAACCATACATATACCCCCTTTCACCATTGCTTCACTTTATCTCTATTTTGTATCTTATAGGATCTTCTGATATCTGTCAATTTTGAAACATTTTTTCAAACTTTTTGTTTTTTAAATTGAACTTTTGTTTTTTATTGAACTTTTTTTGCCATTGTGCTACACTTGTTATTGAACTTTTTGCCCAAAATTGAACTTTCGTAATGGGAGGTATCGAATATGACTTCAAAAAATATTTTTGCAGAACGTCTGAAAACTGCAATGACACAAAAGAACATGAAACAGGTAGACCTCATCCGAATCGCAGAAGAACAGGATATAAAGCTGGGAAAAAGCCATGTCAGTCAGTATGTCAGCGGAAAAACGATCCCGCGGCCTGACATTCTTCATTTTCTTGCCCAAACGCTGGATGTCACAGAGGATTGGCTGTCCGGCAGTGGACCCGAAAACTCTTCTGTTCCATCTGACGACAAAGAAGCTTCCGAAAGTCTAAGAGCAGACAAAACCTCTGCACCGGTGCCGCGCCAATTTCAAAAATCATCCAAACTAAATCATGTATTATATGACGTTCGCGGTCCCGTGGTAGACGAGGCAAATCGAATGGAAGACGAAGGTATTCATGTATTGAAATTAAATATCGGAAATCCTGCTCCTTTTGGATTTCATACGCCCGATGAAGTCATCTACGATATCCGCCGTCAGGTCATTGACTGCCAAGGGTATTCTGCCGCACAGGGACTATTTTCTGCAAGAAAAGCAATTATGCAGTATGCTCAGCTAAAAAAAATCCCAAATGTCGCAATTCACGATATCTATACGGGAAACGGCGTCAGTGAATTGATTAATCTTTGTATGTCCGCACTTCTCAATGACGGAGACGAAATTTTAATCCCCTCTCCGGATTATCCGCTTTGGACAGCATGTGCCACTCTCGCCGGAGGGACCCCGGTCCACTATATTTGTGACGAGGAATCCGACTGGTATCCGGACCTTCAGGACATCCGAAAAAAAATCAACCACCGGACCAAAGCAATTGTTCTCATTAACCCCAATAATCCCACCGGCGCTCTATATCCAAAGGAAGTACTGGAAAAAATTGCAGAAATTGCCCGGGAGCATCAGCTGATTATTTTTTCCGATGAAATTTATGATCGGCTGGTTATGGATGAAGAGGAACATATTTCCATCGCCTCTCTTGCCCCGGATTTATTCTGCGTCACCTTCAGCGGTCTTTCAAAATCCCATATGATTGCAGGATTTAGAATCGGCTGGATGGTTTTAAGCGGCAACAAAGAGCTTGCCTCAGATTATATTGAAGGTATCAATATGCTTTCCAATATGAGGCTTTGTTCCAATGTTCCGGCTCAATCTGTCGTTCAAACCGCTCTTGGCGGTCATCAAAGCGTGAATGACTATATTATTCCCGGCGGTCGGATTTACGAACAGCGGGACTATATTTACAAAGCATTAACCGATATTCCGGGCATCAGCGCGGTAAAACCCAAAGCTGCCTTTTATATTTTTCCAAAACTGGATATCAAAAAATTCCATATACAAAATGACGAACAGTTTGCTCTTGATCTGCTTCGCGAGAAAAAAATTCTAATCATTCACGGCGGCGGATTCAATTGGCACAAACCCGATCATTTTCGCGTGGTTTACCTTCCCAGAATGGAAGTATTAAAACAAGCATCCGGAAAAATTGCCGACTTTTTAAGCAGCTATCGCCAATAACTTTATACCTTAATCGCACATAAATGAAAGGTCTGAATGATATGCTCACTTCTAATATAAAAAAAACACAGAAAATGGATATGCTTCACGGAAGTTTGCTGGATAAAATTTTATTATTTGCTCTGCCTTTGGCTGCCTGCAGTATCCTGCAGCAGCTTTTTAATTCTGTCGGCACTGCCGTCGTAGGACGATTTGCAAGCAGTGAAGCCTTGGCGGCAGTCGGCAGCAACGGATCTGTCATCAGTCTCATGGTCACTTTATTTTCGGGAATCTCACTGGGCTCCAATGTTGTAATTGCCAACTATATCGGTCAGGGCAACCACCGAAAAATCCCCATGGTTGTACATACCGCAATTTCTCTGGCACTGATCAGCGGCATACTTCTGCTCTTTCTGGGGCAATTTATTGCTCATCCCATTTTAAAACTTATGGGTGCCCCGGAAAACATTATGGAACTTGCCACATTGTATCTTAAAATTTATTTTTTAGGCATGCCCTTTTTTATGCTTTATGATTTTGGCGCCTCCATTCTCCGAAGTATTGGAGATACCAAACGTCCAATGTACGCTCTGATGGCGTCCGGTATCGTCAATGTAATTCTAAATTTTGTTTTGGTCGTTGGCTTCCATCTGGATGTTGCCGGTGCGGGAATCGCAGCAGTAGCGGCAAATGCTGTCAGCGCAGTCCTTGTTCTTTCTTTTTTGCTTCATGAGACAGAGCCGATCCGTTTCTCCCCGAAGCATCTGATCCTTCACAGGGCCTCTGTGATTCGTATTTTAAGAATCGGCGTTCCCGCCGGACTTCAGGGGATGGTATTTTCCCTTGCCAATGTCTGCATCCAGTCTTCCATCAATGGATTTGGCTCCGATGCGATTGCCGGTTCTGCTGCCGCACTCAATTATGAATATTTCAGCTATTTTCTAGTCAACGCTTTTGCACAAACCATTGTCACATTTACCGGGCAAAATTATGGCGCAAAACAGTTTGACCGATGCAAGAAGCTCTTCCGTCTCGGTATGCTCACCAGCATTTTATTCTGCGGCATTGTCAGCTTAACTTTTGTACTGTTCCGTCCGTTTTTTCTCGGTCTTTACAGCACAGATCCGGCGGTCCTTCACTATGCAAATTTAAGAATTATATTTGTGCTGACCTTTGAGTGCCTCACCAATTCCTATGAGATCAGCGGTGCAGCGCTTCGTGGCTTCGGACGTTCCATGACTCCTGCAGTACTGACTGTTTTCGGTTCCTGCGTCCTTCGCCTAATCTGGGTTTATACCGTCTGTGCCAGATTTCATGATTTTAAACTATTAATGATCATCTACCCGATTTCCTGGGTCATCACGGGAATTTTGGTTTTGTCTGCTTATTTCCGGACAAGAAAGAAACTGTTTGCAATCTGAACACGCACAAAAATCCCTCCTTGCCAAACTTTAATAAGGAGGGATTTTATGTACTTATTTTGATTTTTCATATTGACGCAGCTCTCGAAGAGCTTCCCCTGACATAGCATATAAAATAAAAATATTAAAAACGGTCATTAATCCGATCCCAACATCCCCCAAATCCCAGACGAACGTGTACGTCTGAATTCCGCCGATAAACAGCATGACCAGGGCTAAAATTTTATAAGCTGTCTGATATTTCCAATGATCCCCGAAAAGATACGCTACATTAGATCTGGCATAAAACAGAATACCGAGAAAAGTAGAGAAGCTAAACATCCAAAGGGTCACTGCAATAAAAATAACGCCAAATCTTCCTAAATGAAACTGCATTGCAGTTTGTAAAAGTTCCATTCCGCTTAATCCGGCAGTCAGATGCTGCGGAGCCAAAAGCATCAGCATTGCGGTACAGCTGCAGATTACAATAGTATCAATAAAAACTCCCAGCGCCTGCACCAATCCCATCTTTGCAGGATGTTCGGTGTCCGCTGCGGCTGCAGCACAAGGCGCAGAACCTGATCCCGCTTCATTTGAAAACAATCCTCTCTTTACACCGTTCATTAATACAGCTCCAAATCCTCCTGCAACCATCTGGCGAATTCCAAAGGCTTCCTGAAAAATTCTTGTAAATACTCCCGGAAGACTTGTAAGATTCGTTAAAATTACAAAAACAGTGATGCCAAAATAAATAACCGCCATAATCGGAACCATCAGATCCAGCACCTTTACTGTGGCATTTTTCCGAAGTACAATCACTGCAGCCAGACAGGTCAGTGCGATGGATGTATAAAGAGGCGGTACTGAAAATGCATTTTGAAAGGAAGATGCCACAGAGTTACTTACCACCTGACTGATTCCACACCAGCAGATCAAACCGGAAATCGCAAACAAAACTGCCAGCAGTACGTGCTTACGCTGCTTGCCCTGCCTTTTTTCTATAAAGTGATGAATATAGTATGCAGGTCCCCCTCGATAACCGCCGTAGAGCGGATCTTTTTCTTTGTGAAGCTGTGCCAATGTTGCCTCAATAAAGGCAGTAGAAGATCCCAGCAGTGCCATAATCCACATCCAAAAAACGGCTCCCGCACCTCCCGCAGAAATCGCTGCCACCACTCCTGTCAAATTTCCCATTCCGACCCTGGTCGCCGTAGAAACAATCAGAGTCTGAAATGATGATAAGCTGCTTTTTTCCCCTCGATTTTCCAGCAGAGCCCGGACCATATCAGGAAACAGACGTATCGGCAAAAATTTTGTCCGAATTGTAAAAAAGATCCCCGCAGGAACAAGGAGTAAAATAAGAAGAGAGATTCCCAGACTTCCCCCTCCGGGAAGCGGAATTAAAATCCAATCCCCCCACAAAAAATTATAAACGGTTTCAATGAGAGCAATCATTACAATCCTATCCTTTCAAAAAATTCAGGTATGCTCTCCACATACCTGTCTTGTCATATTTCTTTTTTCATTATATAATAAGTTCGATCATCTGTAAAATTAATAGTTTTGTTGTTTACCATTAATATTTTCGATGGAGGAATCCCAATGGACTTAAAAAATATTGAAAGCTTTATCTGTGTCGCCGAGATGAATAGTTTTACAAAAGCTGCAGACAAACTCGGATACTCTCAATCCACTATTTCCTTTCAGATAAAACAGCTGGAAAAGCAGCTGGACACTACGCTGTTTGAACGTGTGAATCATACAATCAAACTCACCAATCACGGACAGGAAATTTTATCACTTGCCCACCAGATCATGCAGCTCTCCTCCGCTATGGAGAAAGTTTCCGATATTTCCCGCCCTCTGTCAGGACATTTGCGGATTGCAATGGCAGAATCTCTCTGTCAGCATCTTTTTCGAGATAATTTTCAGGCATTTCACGAAAAATATCCCAATATCTCTCTAAAAGTTCTTACAACCAGTACGGAAGAAATGTTCCGTCTATTGAAACAAAATGAAGCTGATCTTGTTTATACTTTGGATAAACATATTTATCATCCCAATTATATGATTGCCTCCGAAAAAAAAGTCGGCATGCATTTCGTTGCGGCTTCCGATCATCCTCTCTGTCAAAAACCAGCCATTCCTCTCACAGAAATCATCGCACATCCAATGATTCTCACCGAAAAAGGAATGAGCTATCGCAAGCTTCTGGAAGAAGATCTTGCCAGCCGCTCCCTCGCTGTGGACCCTTATCTTGAAATCGGAGATCCTTCCCTCATCTGCCGGCTGATTTCACAAAATCTCGGATTATCCTTTCTTCCGGATTTTGTAACAGAGCATTTTGTACAAAACGGACTCCTTCGGCGATTGAATGTTCCGGGGTTTTCCATTGATATCTGGATTCAGCTTTTATATCACCGTGAAAAATGGTGCTCTCCCGAAATGAACTGTGTCATACAGTATCTCCAGCATTAATATTTTTGAAGGCATCTATGGAATCCTAATGATCAGCCAATGTGTAATCTTTATCCGTTAATGTAAAGTCAAGTCCCGGGCTTACAAAAACTCTTTTATTTTTATCCACAAAAATCGCTTTTGCATGATATTTTTTCAACAATTCCTGACTTTTTTCCACTCCCAGCGCGAAACAGGCCGTGGATAATCCATCACTGTCAATCCCGGAACTGCACACAATGGTACAGGATGTCAAATCCGTTTTCACCGAATATCCGGTTTTGGAATCTAAAATATGAAAATATCTTTTTCCGGTTTCGGAATCTGTAAAATATTTTTCATAGTCTCCCGATGTTGAAATACTGGTATCCCCCTCTACCTTTAACCCTCCGAGAATTTCTCCATCCTTTCCAGAAGGATTTTGAATTCCCACAGTCCATTCGCTGCCATCCGGCTTTTCTCCGTAGACATAGATACTGCCGCCCAGAGCAATGGTCGCTCCCGTAATTTTATCATTTTGTTTTAACAGTTTTTTTCCTTCATCTATTCCGATCCCTTTTCCATATGCGCCCAGATCAAACTGTGTATTTGCATTTCGGGCTGAGATCTTCCCATTTTTCTTTATCGTAATATGAGATCCATTTTCAGCCAGACCATCCATCGCCTTTTCAATGTCTGACGCTTCCGGTACTTGCGGATGATCTGATTTTAAATTCTCTGATTCAAAATTCCAAAGGGTTGTGAGAGAACCAATCGAAGGATCTACCGTATTTCTCCCATCGGCATAGGAATCCCTGCTGATTTTTAATGCCCGGGAAAGCCATCCTCTAAGCGGTTGGGCAATCTCTGCCTTTCCATTTTGTCGTTTCATCTGCCGGTTTAGCCTGGCCAGTGCAGAATCCTCCACTCTCCACGAAAGCTGTTCCTTTTCCAGCTGCTTCATCTTTTCTACAATTTTTTGTTCCGCTGTTTCTAAGTTTGTGTC
Organism: Anaerostipes stercorihominis; assembly: GCF_057535655.1. NCBI lineage: Bacteria > Bacillati > Bacillota > Clostridia > Lachnospirales > Lachnospiraceae > Anaerostipes > Anaerostipes stercorihominis. The sequence goes on from NZ_BAAJCL010000010.1 coordinate 45,261, forward strand.
AGTTCCGTATAATGTAATATTGGTGACTGTTCCCATTGCAAAATCTGTGTGATGATAAGATGTTGCCTCTTGTTTTTTCTCACATCCAGCGAAAAGAAAAACCATCAGCATCATCCACAATCCCACTTGTATTCTTTTTCTCATGACTTCCCCCATCTTTTAATTTGCAAACAACTGTTTCGGTATCTTCTTTAAAAGAACTGCACTTAAAACTCCAACAAACACTCCTGCAATGGTGCCGGTTATCAAAAGCACCGGCGCATAATAATAGATTCTGACATTTTCCATCAACAACACCGCAACGCTCAGCTGTCCGATATTATGAGCCACCCCTCCTCCGACACTAATTCCAATTTCAGAAAATCCTTTGACTTGCTTTAAGATTCCCATCACAGCCAGACTCAAAATTCCTCCTGCAAGACTGTATACAATTGTCATTGGATTTCCAAATAAAAAGCCTGCCAAAACAATCCGAATCACCGAAATGCCCAAAGCTCTTCTCCATGTCGTAAAAAACAATAAAATAATAATTACTCCATTGGCAAGCCCTATCTTTACTCCTGGTATTCCCACTGAAATCGGAAGCAGAACTTCCATGTAGGACACCACCAAAGATACTGCCAGAAATAATCCATCTGCAGCTAACCTTTTTGTATTCATTCCCATCTCCTATTTTGTGATTCCGTCCAATTCCTGCTCTTTCGTATCCGACTGAATTTCAATGACAACTTTATGCGGCAAACACACGATGGTTTCTCCGACCTTTGTAATTGCCTTATGCTTCTTACAAATCTGATCGGGGCAGTCCGCCTCTTTCATCCGCACACTGCGATCCTTGATTTCTAAGACATTCTTCCCATCCTCCACCGGAATTTCATACACCTGATCGTTTGAAAGCCGACTTTCACAGACCTGCTTTCCGTCTACAGTGACAACGACACGACTCCCGTCTCGCTGCGTCCACCGAAGAATTTCAAATCCTCCAATCGCTGCAAGTAAAATCACCACAATTAAAATTATATCTTTCTTTTTCATCATTCTATACCCGAATCTGTCCGAGCACTTCTCCGATCGGATCTGTAATGCAAAGATCCGCCTGCTGATCTCTGGAGGTGGCGTCGCGATTTAATACTGCCAAATATTTTCCTCGAAAATAGTCAATCATTCCTGCAGCCGGATAGACCACCAGAGAAGTTCCCCCAATGATCAGCATATCGGCTTTTGAAATTGCCCGGACCGCACTCTGCATCGTCGTAGCGTCCAGCCCCTCCTCATAGAGAACTACATCCGGTTTTACAACACCGCCGCAGTCTTCACAATACGGGATCCCTTTGGAATTTACGATAAAGTCGACATTATAAAACTTTCCGCACTTCTGACAATAATTGCGATGTACGCTCCCATGAAGTTCTAAAACATTTTGGCTCCCCGCCGCCTGATGAAGACCGTCAATATTCTGAGTCACAATCGCTGAAAGCTTCCCTTTCTGTTCAAGTTCTGCCAGTTTTTTATGTGCCTTATTGGGCTTTGCTTCGGTAAAAATCATTTTATTTTTATAGAAGTCAAAAAACTCCTCTGTCTTTTGTACAAAAAATGTATGACTAACCATAACTTCCGGAGGATATTTGTAAGTCTGGTGATACAATCCATCCGTACTGCGAAAATCCGGAATCTGACTTTCTGTGGAAACTCCGGCGCCGCCAAAAAATACAATCTTCTGACTTTCATCGATCATCTGCTGCAATCTTTCTATTTTTTCTTTCTCCATCTTCAAACCTCCGTCCTTTTTCAGAACTATTTTACTAAAAAACCAATGGCTCGTCCAGAATTCTCATCAAACTCCCTGCCGGAAACAGTTTCACTTGCGATTTTTCCCGTATTGACAGGCTATGATGCCGACTGAGAATGTTTCTTCGGTTGTCCGAGTTTTCTCCATACCGTCAACATCATTGTCATAAAACAAGCTGTTCCCCCGATCAAATTAGAAATCGGCTCCGACCAAAAAACTCCATTGACTCCAAGCTGTTTGATATAGGGGAGCAATACCGCCAGAGGAACCACAATTACAATTTTCCGAAAGATTGAGAAAAATGTTGCCTGTTTTGCCTTTCCCAATGCTACAAATGTCGCCTGACCGGAGAATTGCAGTGTCATAAAGATAAAACCAAAAAAGTAAATATGTAACGCTGGAACTGCTTCCTCCATCAGTTCTCCGCTTCCGTTAAAAATATGAATAAACAATTCCAGAAACAGCACAACACAAAGCCAGGCTAATGAAGTATACAAAAGACAGGCTCCGGTAATAAATCGAATACTCTCTCTGACTCTCCGATTTTCTCCTGCCCCATAATTAAAACCGATCACCGGCTGAGCGCCATTGGTAATTCCGGTAACCGGCATCGTTAAAATATCCCGGACCGAATTTAAAATTGTCATCACCCCTATATAAAGATCTCCTCCGAAATTTTGAAGCTGAGCATTACATACAATCTGTACTGCTCCATTGGTTGCTGCCAGGGTAAAGCCGGAAATTCCCATGGCCGTTATTTCTTTCGCCAGTTTCCAATCTAAAAAGAACTTTTTCGGATTCAACCGCAAAATTGCTCTGGGGCCGCTTAAAAATTTAATGGCAAAAAACGCAGAAAAGCATTGTGAAAGCACCGTCGCAATAGCAGCTCCCCGGACTCCCAGATGAAATCCGAAAATAAAAACAGGATCCAGCACCAGATTACTGACCGCGCCGCACAGAATTGTATACATTCCGATTTTCCCAAATCCCTGTGCGTTAATAAAGTTATTCATTCCAAGACTGATCATTACAAAAGCCGTCCCCAAAAGATATAACTGCAAATAATCTCTGGCATACGGATAAATAACGTCACTGGCTCCAAAGGCATACAAAACAGGTTTCATAAAAATAAAACCGACTGCCATCAATCCAACTCCCGTAAACACCAGAAGTGTATAGGAACACTTCATAAGATTTTCTGCTCTCTTATACTCCTTTTTTCCTCTGGCAATGGAACAAAGCGGCGCTCCGCCCATTCCAAACAGATTGGCAAATGCACTTAAAATTGTAATCACCGGAAATGTCAGCCCCAATCCGGTCAACGCCAACGTTCCTTCTACCGGAATTCTTCCGATATAAATCCGGTCCACAATATTATATAAAAGATTAATAACCTGTGCCAAAGTCATGGGAAGCGCCATGCTCATAATATTTTTTGGAATGCTGCCTTTGGTAAAATCATTGTGTTCCTCCATAGAACTTCCCTTCTCTTCCATTTGTTTCTATTTCTGCCGTCTGATTCTTTCTTACAGTGTATCGAATTCTTAGTTTTCCGTCAATTCAAAACAACGGACGTGATGATTCTTTCCTGCTGGAAAAGATCATCACGCCCGCTTTCATTTTTTATACGTTATTAAGCTTTCTGTATTGCCTCCAATCTTACAAAGACTGTCTTCATATCCTCTGTTACAAGCTTTTTCTGCATTTTGTAGATTTCCCGATAATATTGCGTATGCTCCGGTTTCGGATCATAGATTTCCTGTATTTTTAATTTTTCCCGGAATACCGATTTCAAGTCTTTCAGGTCCCCCACTGCATATGCTGCGATTGCCGCATCCGTTAAAACAGCTCCCTGACTGTTTTCCAGCGTTACGGTCTGACATCCAAGCATATCAGCTTTGATCTGATTCCAAAGCCCTGACTTGCTTCCACCTTCTGTGATGGTCATTCTCCGAAAAGGAATCCCCGCCTTTTTGCAAATATCCGTCACCGTCATATAGTCATATCCAATCGCCTCTAACATAGCTCTCCAGAGAACAGCCTGGTCTGTATCCATTGTCATATTCAAAAAACACGCGCCAACAGAGGTATTTTCTCTAAATCCACCGGTAAGATATGGCAGAAAAAGAACCCCTTGAGATCCCGGAGGAACTTTTTTGGCTCTTTGCGTCAACTCATCAAAATAAGTCTCATTTCCAATTTCCCGGCATATATTATCCCGATACCAGCGCAGCGCCAACCCTCCTGTACGAATCGATCCCCAGTAAAAATAAGTGTCCTTCATGGTACCGCTGTTAAAAATCAATCCATTTTCCTCCTTACTTAATTCCGGCTTGATTTCATCGACCGCAATGCAAAACATGGAACAGGTTCCTGCTACATCTGCCGCCTGATTCATATCCGGTACCCCGCACCCTATCATAGACTGCATTGTATCTCCGGCTCCTGCACAAATGGGAATTCCTTCCGGAAGTCCGGTCTGCTTTGCATAAAATTCCGACAGTCTTCCGATAACGTCCCAAGGTTTTTTAATGTTCGGCATCATATGAATCGGAATACCCAAAATATCCAATTGTTCCTTCGACCATTTCTTTTCTATAACATGATACCCCAGCCCCCACCCGGACATACTTCCCCAGTCAATAAATGCATCTTTTGCTGAAAGTCCTGACAGGTTTGCTAGAATATAAGGTGCATTATGAACAAATTTCTTCCCGTTTTCTGAAAATCCATCCCAATGTCTTAATAGCCATCGGGCAAACATTGCCGGAAACATACAGTTTGGCTGTGAATTTCCGGTTTCCCTTGCCCAGATTTTCAGATTTTTCGCCTTGAATTCTTCCACATCCTCTTTCGTTCTGGAGTCCAGATAATTAATATATGGAGTGATCGCATGGAACTTTTCATCAACTCCCACAATCCCGCAGATAATGCCATCCCCAAAAACAGCACGGATTTTGGAGGGATCCATTCCCTTTTCTTTCATCTGACAAACACAGTGCTTCATCCCCTCAACCACTGCCACCAGATATTGATCGGCATCCATTTCCACCCAGCCCGGTCTTGGATATCTTAACGTTGTTTTATGGACACTTGAGGCAACACAATTCATTCCCAGATCGTAAACCGCCGTTTTCACACTTTGAGTTCCCGCATCAAATCCTAAATAATAATTTCCCATATCAAACTTCCATCACTTTCATAAGCTGTGCCATTTCAATGGCCGACAACGCACAATCATAGCCTTTATTTCCGGCTTTTGTCCCCGCACGTTCAATTGCCTGCTCAATATTTTCTGTGGTCAAAACTCCAAACAACACCGGAATTCCCGCACTCAATGATGTCTGGGCAATCCCTTTTGCAGCTTCGTTGCATACATAGTCATAATGACTGGTTGCTCCCCGAATCACAGCTCCCAGACAAATCACCGCATCATATTTCCCGCTTTTTGCCATTTTATCAGCTGCCAGAGGAAGCTCAAAGGCTCCCGGTACCCATGCAAGATCTATGTCATTTTCCCTTACATCATGGCGTTTTAGTCCATCCAATGCTCCGGATATTAATTTGGATACAATAAACTCATTAAAACGTGCTGCCACAATTCCTATTTTTAATCCGCTTGCTACTAACTTTCCTTCTAACACTCTCATCTTTTTCTTTCCTTTCTTACAGCGACATTTCATAATTTGTCATATGTCTCATCTTGTTCTGTTTTGTCTGCATATAGTATCGATCAAAGGGATTGATCGGCATTTGGATCGGTACTCTCTCTACAATTTTCAAACCATATTTATCCAACCCTTCCATCTTTGCAGGATTGTTTGTCATAAGACGAAGTTTTGTAATTCCCAAATCTTTTAATATCATTGCTCCTGCACTGTAATCTCTTTCGTCTGCTTCAAATCCAAGCGCCAAATTAGCTTCTACCGTATCCATTCCCCGTTCCTGCAATACATATGTCTTTAATTTATTTATTAATCCGATTCCCCGTCCTTCCTGACGCAAATACAAAAACACACCTCGACCTTCCCTCTCGATCTGACGCATAGCGCGGCTTCGCTGTTGTCCACAATCGCATCTCAAAGATCCAAAGGTATCTCCGGTCATGCATTCGGAATGGACTCTGCATAAAACCGGTAATCCATCTGCCACATTTCCCTTCACCAAAGCAATATGTTCTTCTCCGTTTCTTTGATCTACATATCCGTACGCTTTAAAATTTCCATATTTTGTCGGAAGTTCCGCCATCACTTCACATGTTACCATACTCATCTTTCCTCCTAAAATCCCGCATTCTGCAATAATTCCCTTGTAATTTCTGAATTCTTTTCCTCTTGTGCTTTCTGAACATGTAGCAGCTTATCAATGTATTTCCCGATCAGATCATTCTCCAGATTCACATAATCACCCGGGAGTTTCCACCGGAAATTCGTATTTTGTACCGTATGAGGAATCATAGATACAGATACCGTATGATCTGTCAGTTCTGCAATTGTTAAGCTGATTCCATCCAGAGTAATAGACCCCTTTTCAATACAGTATTTCATCAGATGTTTGGGAACTTTGATTTTGTACCATATGGCATTGTCATCTTTTTTGACAGATTCAATCTCTCCCACTGCATCCACATGACCTGCAACCATATGACCGCCGAATCTTCCATTGGCTTCCATCGCACGCTCTAAATTTACATACTCACCTCGTTTCAGATTTCCGAGACTGCTGCGAGAAAACGTTTCATTCATAACATCTGCACAGAAAGTATTTTTATAAATCTTAGCTGCCGTCAGACAAACTCCATTGACTGCCACACTATCTCCAGGTTTTAAATCCTCAAATATTTTTTCTCCCTGAATCAGCAGACCGGCATGTTGATTTCCTCTTTGCAGCGAAAGGACTTTTCCCGTTTCTTCTACGATTCCGGTAAACATGACCTCACCCGCCCTTCCAACAACAGATCCTGTCCTAATACTGTAACTTTTGGCGTCTCAAGAAGCATTGCATCTGCGATCTTTAAGACTCCCTGTCCTTCGACTGGTGTTTTGGCTTCTTCCCCACCTAAAAGTTTGGGTGCGATATAAGCATAAACCTTTTGAATGCAGTGATTTTGAAGAAGTGTATCATTGAGTGTTCCGCCGCCTTCTACTAAAATGCTGTCAATTCCTCTTTGGTAAAGTTCTCCGAAAAGCTGCCGAACATCCACAACGCCCTTCTGTGAATCCGTATATAGGATCGTGCATCCTCTCTCCTCCAAAGCTTTCTCTTTTTCATGATCTTTCTTAACCGCTGCAATGATCGTCGGTATCTGTTTTGCTGTCTTTACAATCTTTGATTTCAAAGGAATTCTAAGATTGGAATCACAAATAATACGAATCGGATCTTTTCCATGTTGGAGTCTGACATTTAGCATCGGATCATCTGTAAGCACAGTTTGAATTCCTGCCATGATGGCACAATACTGATGTCTTAAGTGATGAACATGCTCTCTCGCTTCTTCTCCTGTAATCCACCGGGATTCCCCCAAAGACGTTGCGATTTTTCCATCCAGTGTCATAGCATATTTCAGAGCAATAAACGGCTGTGAATTTCGGATATGATAAAAGAAAATCTCATTGATGCTTTTGCATTTTTCTTCCAACACCCCTGTTTCTGCCAAAATTCCATGTTTTCGAAGAATTTCAATTCCCTTTCCTGATACTTTAGGATTGGGATCCAAACTCCCCACATAGACCTTTCGAATTCCACTTTCAATAATCGCCTCCGTGCAGGGTGGTGTTTTCCCATAATGACAACAAGGTTCTAATGTGACGTACATGGAAGCTCCGGCAGGATCCTCCTTACAATGTTTCAATGCATTTCTCTCTGCATGTAGTCCTCCGATTTTTTCATGATAGCCTTCACCGATAATCCTATCTTGTTTTACAACAACGGCTCCTACCAGAGGATTCGGATTCGTCCATCCCCTGCCTTTTTCGGCAAGCCGGATAGCTCTCTCCATAAATTTTTGTTTCATCCTTTCATCTCCCTTCCCTTCAGGTTCTTTATGGGAGAATGAGACACAAGAGATCTGAAATCAAAAAGTTCCTGAAACAAAACTTCAGGAACTTTTTCTCATCTCGTGTTCTGTCGGATACTTTTTTCGTTCCAAACGCCAAAGCGCCTGTCAAAAAAATCCCGGGATCTTACAAAAATCCCAGGACATCCTACACACACTATCTCTTTGATCTTCTTCCATCCAGACTATACTGTCGGCTTCGGAATCACACCGAATCATGCCTAAAAGGCTCGCGGGCTGTACCGCCGGTAGGGAATTACACCCTGCCCTGAAGATATTATTCTATTTCTCAGGCTCATTATACGCCCATCTTAAAGAAGTTGTCAAATACTATTTTCTATAAACAAACAGAAATCCAAACTTTTTTATTTTGTCAACGGAATCTCTCAAATAAATGAATTTTTACAGCATTCTTTTCATCCAATTGTATCTTCTGCTGTTTATACTTTAATGTTTTGGCATTGCGAAAATCTTCGGTTCCGAATATATCATAGAAATCAAACACCAACAACTGTTGTTCATAGTCCATCCAAATATCCCGATTGATCCCATCGGATTCGATCTCCGGCAGACAATCTCCTTCAACCCCCACATGAAATTCCACCGCATCATAAGATAATACTTTTGTATAAATTCTTAATAATTCTTTTTCTTTCTGAATTTTCTCTATTTTTAAAACTGTATGATCACTGAACTGCATCGTTTGCCCTTTTATTAAAGCAATCGTCTTTTCTTCTTTGATTTGTTTTCCCGAAGTTTCTTTCACAGGAATCACCTCAAAATCCGATGTTTTTTGTTTCTTGACAAAGAAATTATAATAAGATATTTTTCCTTCTTGAATTGAATCAGCCTGTGTATAAAGATAATTTCCCTCCCCATCTCTTAATACAATTTTTCTGTTGTTGTATCCGTCTTTGATTGCCAGTGTATTCCCCAATGGAGAAAGAACCATAGAATCTACCATTTGCCCTCCAAAAACATACCGTTTACTTTCATCCGAAATGTCTCCACGATCTATCATCATCCGCATTTTCCAATTTCCTTTTACCCCCAGAATATTTTCCACATTAAGTTCCAATAAAACTTTCTGCTCTAATTTTTCAGATATATTTTGCCTCAATACTCCTTTGATCGTTCTGCTGTCTTCTTGATAAACCTCGTTGGAAGATGGCATAGTTTCCAGTAACCTATGATTTAATTTTACTTCCGGATACACCGCGGCATTCTTTCGTTTTATCTGCTCACTTTCCCAGACTTCCCCCGGAAATTTGATTTCCTTTTCTGTTTTGATTGTATAATACAAAATAAGATTCCCTTGATCTAACCCAATATTGCGAATTGTATAGGTAATTCCCCGATCTGTTTTACTAATATAAGCATCTCCACTATTTTCCTGTATTTCTTTCAATTTTACAATCCTTTGATATGGTACTGTTCCATCTGAAATATCCAGTGTTCCCTTCCCCAGCCTCACAAGAATGACTCCTGCCGCTACTGTTACTGCAGAAACCATAAATACAATGAGTGCAATCATTGTCGGTCGTAGTATCCCGATTTTTCTTTTCGGAACTCTTTTTTCTGGAAGATTTTTTAACAAATCAATCATACGAGCCTCATATCCTTCCGGAGTTCTGCAACTGCGCAATCCGTCTCTCATCATTTCATATAATTCATAATCCGTTTTCACACAGACAACCCCTTTCTTCTTTCAAAAGTTCCTTCATTTTCTTTCTTCCCCTTGATAATCTGGATTTTACAGTTCCTGATGAAATTTCAAGAATCTTTGCAATCTCTCTTACAGAAAATTCATCCCCATAATACAGTACGATTACCTCTCGATATTTCGGTGCAAGAAGTTCCAGTTTTTCCCATACTTCTCCTGTTTCTTCGATTTCCTCCGCAGTTTGTTCCGGGAGCTCTCCTGTTTGCGTCAACCCCTGTCGCTTTTTTCTATGGATAATCTTATAACATTCATTGGATAAAATTCGAAAAATCCACGCTTTAAATTTTCGCTTTGACCTTAAATCATCCAGTTTTTCATATGCCTTTAAGACAGCTTCCTGCACTGCATCTTCCCCATCTTCATTCGTTCTGACAATACTTTTTGCAAATCGGAACATATCTGCCTGATATTTTTCAATATACTTACAAAATTCATCTTTTCCCATAGTTCCTTCCTCTCGTTTATGTCTCATCTTTTCTCATTCGATAAAAATATCCTGCCAGTACGATAATCCACCAGATGATGATAAACCTCCCAAGCGCCGGCAATACATATTGCCAATCATATTCAATAAACGGTTGCGTTATATAGGTTAAACTATTTTTTGCCGTAATCTGTAAGTACCATACAAGAAATGCCGCAAGATACAAATATCGATACTGGGTGAAAATCATTGACAAACTTGTACAGATCATCGCACATCCGCCTGCTAAGATTGAAGATGTACAAATATAGAGAAAATATGTAACGTACGGGTATTTCATCGAAAACGTAAAAATGAAATGAGTTGGAAAATCTCCAGGCAGCATTCCTTGAAAATCTTGTCCTCCATGCAATATGACAATTAAAATAAAATAATTTATGCAAAGAGTGACAAATACAATCATAAATCCAATGATAAAGGCACATAAAAACTTTGTTTTCAAAAATTTTTGCTTTCCCTGCTTCATCATCATCAACGAAAAATATCCACTTCTGGTCTCTTCTATTGTTTTATCACTATAAATCAGTAACAAATATACCGGAAGCAGCCACTCATACATCATCTGATAAATATGTCCTTCTGTTACAGAAGAAAGAAAAGCCCCTGATGCCGGATGCATCAAATTGGCTATATTTTGATAATCAGATCTCCATATATATCCAAACCAAATAAAATTCATTTGATATACCTTCACTGCATCAAGCAATACCAGACATAATAAAAATAGAATTATCAGAATTGCTCTTTTATTTTTTCGCATGATTCCTATTTCATGTCTTAACATCGTTCTCTCCCTTCTATTACAGATTCTACTGCACCATTCTTCATTTTTACAATATGATCTGCTAATACGAAAAGATCTTCTTTATTGTGGCTTGCCAAAAGTATGATACTCCCCCTTTCTTTTTCTTCTAACAACAGCCGCCTTATATTCTTTACGCTCTCCTCATCTAATCATTGGTCGGTTCATCCAATAAAAGAATCTGTGGATGCTCCATAATCGCCTGTGCGATTGCCAGTTTTTGTTTCATTCCCAGAGAAAATTCTCCTTCCCTTTTCTTGTCATCCGGATCTAATTCTACTCTTTTTAATACTTCTCTGATTTCAGATCGTCCAATTTTCCCACGAATATCCGCCAATAATTTCAGATTTGTGTATGCATCATACTGTGGCAATAATTCTGCATGTTCAATTATAATCCCTATATTTTCCGGAAAATCCATATCTTTGTGAAGTATCTTATCATCATAAATAATTTCACCTTCCGTTGGATAAATCAAACCGCACATTGCACGAAGCAACATTGTCTTACCACATCCATTCCTTCCATAGATTCCATAAATATTTCCACTTTCAAACACGGCATTCACATGATCCAAAACCTTTTTTTCTTCATAATTTTTGTTACATTTTTTACTGCAATCCGATGAATCATCATACCTTCCCTCCTTTTACCTGCTAAGAAAATCCCGCTTTCTAATTGTTATATAAAATATCCCTGTAATCAGACCAATTATAATCACTAATACCGTCAAAAATATCTTGGGCTGCATTGTAATTTGTCCGGTTCTCAGGGTCATTGTCAAATTCATCGGCAATCCATACAGAAATTGTTCTGAAATTTCCCCCTGATACAAGAAATCCCCAACTTTTAAATTCATGAGTTGAATCAACCACATGATACCAAAAACCATTTTTTCTTCCATCCAAAATTCCAGCAACATCTGAAGCAGACAAATTATATAGAATACCAATCCATGTATCACCGCCGCTTTTAAAAAATCTGTCATGTCCACAACTTCTTGAATATCTCCCCCCCAGCAAGAAAAAGGTGCTGCCATACACCAGAAGCCGCAAGATCTCCAACCATATGATAAAAATCCATAAGTTTTTACAAATTGCAAATAAAAAATCTCCCTTTCTCCTTGTTCTTATCAGCCGATAAATTCCTCCTTGTTTTAAATATGCTTGCGTCATTCCCATACATGACCATACGTAAATCAAATATTCTGCGATAAACTGCATATAAAACAACGGTCTTGCCTCAAATCCAATTCCCATATATATGTCATCTACAGTCCCCGGCTTCCCGATTATTTTCCACATCATCGCAGCTAATATTGTTAATCCAAGTAAATATAAAAATTCTTTTGTTCTATAATACCTCATTCCCCACCACATCTTTCCTCTCAATTCTCCGTACCAACAGATATTCTGCAATAAAAATTAATAAGAGGTTCAGGAGTACTCGCCTTCCATAAGTCACAATCAAAATAGAATGCTGATAATATACCATATCAAACACATCCATACCTAAAAACGGAGTCGGAATTCTTGTAAAATAAAACAGCCACAGACATCCGACTGAAATTCCTGTAGTTACCAACATACTTTTCCATCTTCCATCCATACTACATGCGATCCATAAAAAAATGATTCCAAACAAATGATAAAACGTAATTAAGATGATAGAATAACATATAAGAGACAGGAAAAAGGAACTTTTCAGCAAAAGCAAAAAGGATGATTTATTCCAGAGACAAAGAGTATATACCGTACTATAACTTCCCACAAACCATATTGCAGTAATCCAACTGTTTCTTATCAAGTTCTTTCCATAATGTTTTCGGTTCATCCTATACATCTGATAAATCTGTCCTCCGGAAAGAAAATAGGCAAGCAGCATCTGATAAATCATTAAAAAAGCGATTGCATGGAGAAATGGTGCCTGAATTCCAACTGATGAGCTGGTAAACCCAAATAGTTCTTCGGTCGTGACTGCTTTTCCCACCACCCTGCCATAAAGAGTGTTCCAAAAAAGCAATAATACGAACATCCATATTCCGCTTCCTACAAATACTTTTAAATATTTTGATTTTCTAATATCCACATCATCCCTCCTTTCATATACTAGATATATTTCCGTCTTATTTGGTTCCCAAAACATAAGAAAAAGTTTCCAAACTTTTGTTCAGAAACTTTTTCTTATGTTTTTTATGCTACTTCTTTTTTAACAAAAATATTTCTCTAATACTTTTAACAAACCTTCCCTGTCGTTTGTATCCGTCACGTAATCTGCAATCTTCTGAACCTCTTTCGCCGCATTTCCCATGGCAACTCCAAGCCCTGCATATTGAATCATATCAATATCATTATGATTATCTCCAAATGCAATAATTTCTTCTCTGGTTACCCCGAATTTTCCTTCCAGCCGGCCAACGGCATCTGACTTCGACGCCTCCATAGACATAATCTCAAGATATGTATCTTTGGAACGGTATATACGGATTTTCGGAAACTGTTCTTTGAGTCTTTCCTCCAAGTCTGCAATCCGGTCTGCTTGTCCCATACACAGGATTTTATGGACTTCCTCAAAAGCCGATGCAGTTTCAAACGATACCTCTTTTGCCTGAACTCCGGTAATTTCCATTTCCTGCTTCACCCAAAATTCTTTGTTATCTTCTGCCATCCAAAGATCATTTGAATATAAATTGATCGAAATCTCAGAATCTATTTTCCGAATCATATGACACAATCTGTAAGCATCTTCTTTTTCCAGCGGCGCACTGTACATCGGCTGATTCTTCTCATCCACAATGAGCGCTCCACTGTAACAAATCATCGGACTCTCAATTCTCAACTCCCTGCGAATTCCCGTCATTCCCTTGGGCATACGCGCAGAAACCAGTACAAACGGAATGCCTTGTTGATTTATACTGTAAATTTTTTTTCTCGTCAGTCCAGGAATTTGATGACTTGTATTTAACAATGTACCGTCAATATCACTAAACACAGCTTTATATTTTCGTTCTTTTATACAATCTCCCATACAACTTCCTCCCGTCTTAAAATTTCCTTCCATTTCTCAGGTAATTCCCGATCTGTAATGAATACATCAATCTCTCGAAACCCAATGGCACGATGCTTACTGACCCTCTGAAATTTAGGATAATCTGCCAAAACTACGACTCTTTTGGAACGGTGCGCGGCTAATTTCTTAATCTGAGCATCCTCTTCATCCTCAAAATAGATTCCGTCCTCTCCGATGGCTGCAGCTCCGAGCACTGCCTGATCAAATTGAAGATCATGCAGTGCTTCCCAAACTGGATATCCATAAAAAAATCGGTTGCTTCGGTTTAAAATTCCTCCAAGTCCGTGAACCTCCACCTGCACACGCCCGGCAAGATATTCTAAATTATCCAAAGAATGCGTATAAACGCTTATGGGTTCTTTTAAATTGTCACATAAAAACTTCATATGCGTAGATGCATCCATAAAGCATAATTCCCCTCGATGAAGGTATTTTGCCGCCGCTATTCCAATTCTTCTTTTTCCTTCCATATTATCTGCCATTCTAGTTTGATAATTGCCAATATTCATTACAAAATCGGCTCTCGCGATTCCTCCGTGTGTCCGCACCGCACGTTTCTCCTCGGTCAGCTTAACAATATCACGTCTGGCAGTATCTCTGGAAATATGCAAACGCCCCATCAGCTCCTGATTTGAAAGCACTTCCTCTGTTTCCAGCCATTTTATAATTTTTTTCAAACGTTCTTCCTGATACATCGGCACCTCCTTTTTCAGTAATTATAAGTATTTTCAGAAACTTTTTCAAGTATTTATAAGTATTTTCTCTTATAAAAAAAGCAGCAGATTTGCCGTACCAAAAAAGAGGATGCAAAAACAAAAGTTTTTGCATCCTCTTTTTATGATTTTTACGCTTCTACAAATACATCTTTTCCTAATCCACAGATCGGACATACCCAATCTTCCGGAAGATCTTCAAATTTGGTTCCCGGCGCGATTCCGTTATCCGGATCTCCGGCTTCCTCATCATAAATGTATCCACATGGTTCACATTCCCATTTTTTCATTGCTTTTCTCCTTATCTTTTTTCGTTTTCTGCTTTCCACAATCCATGAAGATTGCAATATTCATAAGCTGCGACAAAATCTTCCCCTTCATTTAATACAAAGACCGCCTTCGGCTCGTCTCCCGGTTTGAATTTGTGCAATTGCCCTCCTTTGGTTGTTTCTACATAAACCCCCATGATATAATGCTCTTCCAGCATAGGATGTGCAACAGAACCAACTTCTACTATAACTTCTTTCCCATTCTGAGTTACCTGCGGCACATGTTTCTCCCCTGCTGCATCCGTTGAATTGGCCTTTAATTCCTCTGCGCTCACTTGACCATCCACGCCAAAAATATCAAATAATACAGTTCCATTTTCACGATAAAATTTGCTCATTTTTGTTTTCCCCCTTTACTGTTCTGACTTATGGTTTTATAATATATCAAAACAAGTATAAATTCCGTAACTAATGTTACAAAATACAAAAAAGGTGAAAAAATGGAGTTAAAAAATACAATTCTTTTCCAAAATCTGGAGGATCAGGAAATTGATCGGGTTTTGCACTGCTCTCATGCCAAAACCATCTGTTATGAAAAACAACAATCCATTGTTCTTCCCGATGATATTCCTAATGTACTTTATTTAATTCTGGAAGGAACTGTCATCATTGAACAATATAATTATATGGGAAAGCCTATGAATCTTGAATATCGAACTGCCGGAGATCTGTTCGGTGAATCTGATCTGTTTCTGAAAAAGGAGCGTTTTGACTATTCTGTGCGTGCTGCCAGCTTCTGTCACATTCTAACTGCAAAGCGAAGCTTTTTTTACCGTACCTGTGAACAAAGCTGCGAGCATCACAGCAAAATTATATTTAATATGCTTCACATTCTTGCCAATAAAAATAAACAAAAACAACAGCGTCTGGAATTGTTAACCTGCGGAGATCTCAATCAAAGAACGGCACAATATCTGTCTGAAACTGCCAAGGGTTCTTCGCTCATTACACTTCCTATGGACCGCAGCACACTGGCTGCCTATCTGAATACCACACGACCTTCTTTATCCCGAATCCTCTCCTCTATGCAGGATCAGGGAATTATCCAAATCGAAGGGCGCAAAAAAATTCGAATTTTAGATCCGCAGACACTCCTTGCTGTTGCAGATGGTATTTAAATCACATAACAGGTTGCTGCAAATACCTGCCTAATTGCTCAAGCTCATCCATAAAAATGCAGTGCTTTAACTCCCCTGCCCTAATTTTCTGCTTAACTTGTGTATAGTCCATCCAAAGAACTTCCTCGACTTCTTCTTTTTGAAGGCAAAAATCAACTGTTTCCATCGGTGCATAATATACATACACTGCGCTGATCTCATAGTTTAAAAATGCTTTGCCATAAAAATTGTCCTTTACAATACCTTGATGCATTCCAATATAATGCAATTCTTCCTCTGTTGCTTCCATCCCCAATTCTTCTGACAATTCCCGAAGAGCCGTCTTCATATAAGTATCTCCGGCAGCCACATGTCCGGCAGCAGAAATATCATAACAGCCCGGAAAAGAATCTTTGTTTTGGCTCCTCTTTTGAAGCAGAAGATCAAATCCTTTCTCTGTTTTTCGCACTACCCAAATATGAGCCGTCCCATGAGGATCTCCATCCTCATGGACCAGGGAACGTTCTTTTATCCTGCCTGTTTTTTCTCCTTTTTCATCCAAAAGATCAAAAAACTCCAACGCCTTTCCATCCAGAGAAGCTCCGAGAAGACAGCCCTTTTTATAGGTCAATTTTAAAGAGAAAAAAGGAGTTCTCTCTTCCAGATATCTTAAAAATAAACGATCTCCCTCCCAAAGTTCCAGATGAACAAGCTCTTCTTTTTTCACCCATTCAAGAACGCCCTCATCGCACTCCTTTACTTCCCCATAAAATTCTTCAATATGATAAAGGCACATCCACTCCTGTGCTTCTTTTTCCGTTCCCATATCCGACAAAAAGGTTACAATACCGCAAAAACGATACGTTATCGGTGTCAGTCCCGTTTCTTCCATCACTTCCCGAAACATGCATTCTTCGGGGCTTTCCCCGGTTTCAAAATGTCCGCCGACACCAATCCACTTGTCTTTGTTCACATCGTGTTTCTTCACAATCCGATGAAGCATTAAATAACATCCATCTTTTTCTATATAACATAACGTTGTCATTCCCATGCGACTGTTTCTCCTTCGTTTCTGTGTCTCTTCACAGAGCAATCGAAATAATCTGATCCACTTTTAATTCATCTTTTTGCACTTGACAGTCCAGCGCCAAAACATGAACCCCTTTTTTTACTGCTCTTCTTAAAACTTCTCCAAATTCAGGATGAGTTCTGTTATTGGGTTCAAACCTTACCGGTCCTTTCATTTGAATCACAAAAATAAGATAGGCTTCATACCCTTTCTCCATGCACCCGATAAGCTCCTCCATATGTTTTATTCCCCGCTGCGTAGGTGCATCCGGAAATCTGGCAATCCACTCTTCCTCCAAAGTAACTCCTTTTACCTCCACAAATGCCTTTTTTCCGTCTCCCTCCACATAAAAATCAAACCGTGAAGCTCCGTATTTCTGTTCTGCTTTCAGCAATGTCACATGCCGATAAATACCCCCGTCTGCCAGCCATTCTCCAATGACCTTATTGGGAGCCTGTGAATCCATATTAACCAGAATCTCCCCTTTTTGAACTCCAATTAAAGAATACCTTGTTTTACGAGCCGGATTGTCATGTTCTTCTAACCATACGTTAGCCCCCGGAATCAGCAGTTCACGGCACCGTCCTGTATTCTTTACATGCACTTTTTCTTCTCTTCCCTGAACCTCTACCATTGCAAGAAACCGATTGGGGCGGCTCAAAAAAATTCCCTCAACAATATTTTTATATTTCATTCTAAGATCCTATCACTTTCTTTTTCCTCAGCATATTCTATTATAACAAATAATTCGGAGGTATCTATGGCTTCTGCCCTTTCTTTTCAAAATATTTCTTACACATATCATACTGCGGCACAGGAAACCCTTGCTTTGTCCAATCTTTCTTTCGACATTGAGCCCGGTGAATTTATTGCCGTTGTCGGTCCAAGCGGATGTGGAAAATCCACCTTGCTGCACCTTGCCGCAAAGCTGCTTCCTTTGACATCCGGCAATATTTTTGTCAATGGATATCCACTGGAAATCTCAAAAGAAAAAATCGGTTATATGCTGCAAAAAGACCAGCTTCTTCCATGGAAAACCATTTACCAAAATGTAATTTTAGGACTTAAAATTCAAAAAATCAATGATCGTGCGGCTTATCAAAAAGCGGAAGACCTTCTGATTTCCTATGGACTGGGGGATTTCAGAGATTCCTATCCCAACCAACTATCCGGAGGTATGCGTCAAAGAGCCGCGCTGATCCGAACACTCGCATTATCTCCAAACATTCTGCTTCTGGATGAACCTTTTTCTGCTCTTGATTATCAAACTCGGCTTAACGTATCCAATGATATTGGAACGATTTTGAAAAAAGAAAAGAAAACTGCTCTTTTAGTCACCCATGACCTATCGGAAGCCATCAGTATGGCAGACCGGGTCATTGTTCTCTCAAAACGACCGGGCACTGTAAAATCCATTGTTCCTATTTTACTTTCCTGTCAGGAGAGAACTCCGCAAAATGCAAGAAATTCTGTAGAATTTAAAGATTATTTTAATCAGTTATGGAGGGATATCAATGAAACCTGAATTGTCCAACGAGCAAAAACAATATTTACAGGCAATGCAGCGAAAAAAATATTGGATTCTTACAGCTCAAGTTTCTTTGCTTTTAATTTTACTTTTTTTATGGGAGTGGGCGGTTGACTGCGATTATTTAAACGGATTCATTTTCAGCAGTCCAAGCCGGATTGTACAATGCTTTTATACAATGACACAAGATTACAGTATTTTTATCCACATCGGAGTCACCATGCTCGAGACAATGGTTAGTTTTTCTTTGATTATGATCCTTACTGTGGGAATCGCCATGATTCTCTGGTGGTTCCCGACGCTGGCTGATATTTTAGAGCCGTACCTTGTGGTTCTCAACAGCCTTCCAAAGTCTGCTCTGGCTCCGATTTTAATTGTATGGCTCGGCAACAATATGAAAACAATTATTATTACCGCGATTTCCATTGCGGTTTTTGGAAGTATTCTAAATTTGTACAATGGTTTTATGAAGGTAGATCCTGAACGTCTCATGCTGATACGAACCTTGGGAGGCAGCCGGGCTGACAGCCTTCGGTTAGCCGTAATCCCCAGCTGCATTCCCTTGTTTGTCAGTCTTATGAAGGTCAGCATTGGATTGTCCTTAGTCGGAGTTATTATCGGAGAATTTCTTGCCGCCCGCGCCGGACTCGGCTATTTGATTATCTACGGAAGTCAGGTTTTCAAAATGGACTGGGTCGTTATGTCTATTTTTATTCTTTGTCTGATTGCTATGCTGCTCTATAAACTGCTGCACATTTTAGAAACATATGCAGTAAAACATATGTAAATCACCGAAGGCCCCGTCATTAAAACGGGACCTTCGGTTTTATCATAACTAAGAAGAATTGACATTTTTTATTTTTTTTCTGTACTTTCTTTGATTTTATCTGCGTTAATTTCCATCCAGAGATCTGCATTTTTAATCTGCAATTTCTCCGGATTAAATACCGGATCCAGTCCAGCCTCTTTTTGCTCTTTATAATCCTTATATACTTTAACAATCGTAGGTGACATAATTAATAAAATAATAACATTAAACCACACCATCAGTCCCACACCAATTTCTCCTGTTGCAAAACTTGTGGATGAAGATTGAATTGCAAAGTAAAAGAATACCAACGGCATTATCACCCTAAGTACCCAAATTGCCGTACTTCGTACCTTCTTATTATATTTGCTGAGCATATAAGCAATTGCCGTCTCTCCCTGATAATAGTAATTTAACAAAGTAGTAAACGCGAAGAAAAATAAGAAGAATGCGAGAATCGTTGCTCCGATTTCGCCCGGAAAAATAGAATTTAATGCTTCCTGCACCCAGGCAACTCCCGGTTCTACCGTATTTTGTGCGACTGCTGCTGAGCCGCTTGCTGTATGGATCACATCTCCTGCTGTATTCTGTACGTTAAAGCAGTCTGTTAAAATAATAATAAATGCTGTACAGAGACATACAAATACATCAATATAAACACTGAAAGAGTTCACCAGTCCCTGAACTCCCGGATGAGCACACTCTGTCGCAGATGCCGCCGGCACGGCTTCTCCCATACCTGCTCCGGAGGAATTTACACTACGTTTCACTCCCCACAATACTGCCGTTCCCATCATGCCTCCAAAGACCGCATCCATTCCAAACGCACTGGAAATAATCAATTTCAATGCTGCCGGAATGTGTCTGATATTAAAAAATATAATAACAATCGTTAATATGACAAACCCAATCGTCATAAAAGGAACTACAACTTCAGCCGTTTTCGCAATTCTTCGAATCCCTCCTGAAATGACAATGAACAATAAAACAGCGGCAATTGCACCTGTAATATATTGAGAAACCCCCAGACTCGTTTTGAATCCACTTGTAATGGAAAAGGCATGCGGAGCTACTGTTAAAATCGGAACACAAATTAACGTTAGCACTGCATAAACAAATGCCAATTTCTTTAATCCCATACCACGCTGAATATAGTAATATGCACCTCCACGATATTCTCCATCCTGTTTAATTTTATAAACCTGCCCCAATGCACATTCTGCATAGGAGATCGCTGTATCTAAAATAGAAGTCAACAACATCCAAAAAACTGCTCCGGGTCCTCCGCTCCAAATTGCAACTGCTACACCTGCCACATTTGCCGTACCCACACGATATCCGATCACTGTACAAAATGTTGCGAATGGCGAAATTCCTGCTTCCGAATCGCTGGAATTAAACAGTAGCTTGATTTGATGTTTTATATTCCTTACCTGTACGCCTTCCAACCGAATCGTAAAATAAACTGCTGATCCTAAGATTAAAAATATGATCGGATTCGACCAGACAATGTTATCAATCGCAATAAATAACTCACTTAAACCGCCCATCATTCCCTCCTTTTTACAGGGTATCCACAGGCATCCTTTCGAAGCAAAGATGCCTGCCTTATCAAAATCTCTTACCAGTCATGTTCAAACATTTCCTCATTTGCCTCAATATCCAGAGATGTATAACCACTTAACTTAATTGCACGTACCGGTCCTCTCTTTGTAGATTGAGGTACTTTATAAGGCGGAACCCCCAATTCTTGTGCAATAATACGTTCAATCGTCTTATTACAGTTCCGTCCCTGGCAAAGTCCCATTCCCGCTCTTAGCAAACGTTTTACTTCATTCACGCTGGTTGCGCCCATTCTGACCGCTTCGATAACTTCTTCTTTTGTGATTTCCTCACAACGGCATACATACATCTGATCTTCATCAATTCTATCAAGTTCGCTGTCAGAAGGAGTTTTCGTTTTATGATTGTCAGCCATCCTTGATTTATCTATGGAGATGTTTCGTACATCCATCCCAAACCCTTTTGGAACTTTTACCTCAACCACTGCTGTGCGATCATTGATTTTTGTCATAACCACACGGGCAATCGTTCCCATTGTGAGGAATTCACCTGCTCTACTTAGACAGAACACTTCCTGATCCTTTTGAGGAAGTGGATAGTATTCATACGGAATTGTTACTGTATCATATTCATCATTACTTAAATCCACCAAAAAGCATGCCTGACCGGGACACTTTGCAACACATAATCCACATCCGATACACTTTTCTGTGTCAACCACCGGTAAATTTGTAATCGGTTCTCCAATCGTAATCGCATGATGCGGACAAGCGGCTTCACATGGATTACACGGAATATTTTGTTTACATTCAATCACAACACATTTCTTTTTTGATAGAGCTTCCATTCCCGGAAAGCCTGGAATATCTTTTACTTCGTCAATATCTAAATAACCGTTCTTAGCAAGCATTATTCTTCACCTTCCATTCTTTCATCTCTTCGATAATCTTTTCTTTAGCATCTGCCCGCCCAGATCCAAATGGACCTGTCCGAAGCTGATTCAAAGAATTCCAAACATTTTCCTTCGCTTCCGCTGCCAATTCTTTATCAATTCTTCCAAGAGCTTCTGCTGCTGCGATTCCTGCCAATTTTCCTTCTTCAATCGCAGATGACGCTTCTTCCACACCGGAAGAATCTCCTGCAACGTAAATTCCTTCTTTTGTTGTCATCATATTCCTATCATGCATTGGAACCTGAGAACCAAGTCTTCCTGCATTTACAAATGTGACATCTGCCATTGATGGCAATCCAATATCCGGAGTTAACCCCACTGCAATTCCAATGGTATCACATTCAATGAATTCTTCTGTTCCCTTAATCGGCTGAAATTTATCATCTACTTTTGCTATAATGGCACCCTTTACTCCAGTCAAGTCTTCATTTGGTACCGCTTCTAAAATTGTATGTCCTGTATACATTGGCACACCGGCTCTTCTGATTTTGGCAGAATGTACCCCATATCCGCCTACCTGAGGAGCCGCTTCTACAATCCCTGCCACTTCTGTTCCCGATTGCAGCAATTGGTAACTTACAATCAAGCCAACATTTCCGGAACCGATCATTAATACTCTTTTTCCTACTCCAACTCTATGTACATTAATCATCGTCTGAATTGCACCTGCTCCGACAACTCCAGGAAGTGTCCAACCAGGAAAAGACAATGGATTTTCAGAAGCTCCCGTCGCCATAATAACCTTTTTGGGTTTGACAATCAATCCTTCTTCTCCATTCACAGCCAAAGCCACACCCTCATCATTTGGATAAATTCCGTAAGCTACTGTATCGAGCATAACTTCTACACCTAACTTTTGCACTTCATCCAACAGCTCTGTCCCGATATCAACACCTCTTGTCCCTGCTTTATGTCTTCTAGAACCAAAAAACTTATGAATCTGTTTAAATAACTGTCCGCCGGGTTTACTGTTTTCATCAACAACTAAAACACTTGCGCCGTATTTTGCTGCTTCAATTGCTGCGGAAAGTCCTGCTGGTCCTGCTCCGATCACAAGAATTTCTACTTCTTTTGCCATTCTTTATACCTCCCATTTTCCAAGACCATCCTGTGTCTCAACTACCATACCATCTTCTACCGGAGTAATACAGGTACGAACATTTGGATCTCCGTTCACAGTCATTACACAGTTGGTGCAACGACCAATTCCGCAAAAATATCCTCTTGGTTCATGATGCTTCGGACTAATATTCGCAACCTTAATATCATTTGCAAGGAGCGCTGACAAAATAGGTTCTCCCTCTTTTGCCGGAATCTTTTTCCCGTCAACTGTGATCCAAACTTCCTTTTTTTCTTTCAGATCACCTAAAATAATATGATTTTCTATTCTGGACATATGCTATCCTCCTAATCTTCCTCAGACTTTTTTAACCTGAAAATATTCTTCTCCGTTCATACATTTAATCGCATGTGCTGCCACTGCCGGACCAATACAATAACCGCAGAATCCTGTAACTGCATAATAAACACCCGGATAATCATCTACTTCACCGATATACGGAAGTCTCTCTGGTGTAAAGCCTTCAAAGCCAGACCAGCTACGAAGGATATTCAACTTCTTCAAAGATGGTATAATATCCTGAGCCTCTCTTACGTTAAAGCATAAACCATCAATGGACACATCTTTTCTTTCACTTGTCGCTAGATCTCCATAACCCTCACGTCCACCACCAATCAAAATAGATCCTTCTGCAGTCTGCTTCATTGTCATCGTTGGTGTTGTGATTGTATAGTCAATAAAATGCGGCGCTTTTTCTGTAACCGTAATCATATTATGCTTTTCTTCTAACTCGATGTGAACGCCCAGAGGATCTAATAATTTTGGAGAACGAATTCCACTGGAAACTAATATTTTTTGTGCATGATATGTTTCGGTTTCAGAAACCGCATAATAGCCGCCTTCCGAAGCTGGCTCAATCTTAGTTATAAGCTCATGATCTTTAAATTGAACTCCTAATTTCTTCGCTGCCATAAGAATGGAAACTCCAGCCTTCAGCGGATTAGAATATCCTGAAGTAGGACTAAAGTTCGCTGCAATTACTTCACTGTCTGCCATTGCAGGGACCATCTCAAATACCTCTTCTCGAGTTAAACGCTGAATTGGCAAATTGTTCTTTTCAAATCTTTCTTTTTGTTCATCTAGAATATGTAAATCTTCTTCTTTTAATATACAGTATAATCCACCGGTTCTGTGATATCCTACATCAATTCCATCCTCATTCTGAAATTCATTCCATAGTTTTGCTGATAATATATGCAATGGCAATGATTTTGGAGGTTGCTGCAATAATTCCAATCCACCGGCATTTACTCCGGAAGCCTCATTGCACGGATAGGTTCGATCCACCACCATTACCTCTTTTTTATCTTTTGCTAAGAGATATGCCGCACTGCATCCGACAATTCCCGCACCAATAATCAAATATTCTGTATTTTTCACAAGAACTCCTCCTTGTTTACAAACGATCTATTTGTAGTCTACCTAAGGTTTTTAGAAAATCCAGAGAATCCTCTGAAAGGATTCTCTGATACATGAAATAGAAATTTTTCCCGTACAAATCTCAAAAATTCATAACTTATTATTATGAAAGATTTGTCTTAGAGAGTTCTGCAATTTCACTCCAATCCAACACTAATTTCTTTTCTTCATCGCTGATTTCATGACGAGGCGGTAAACAAATTCCTTCCTCAAATCCCATAACCTCCTGAAGAACATATTTAACTGCCTGTGTAGGTTTTGGAAAACGTTCCGTCATATTAACAACTGGATATATTTTTTTGTAAATTTCCAATCCTTTTGCATAATCTTTTTCTACAATCATCGCATTATGGAAATCTGCTGATAATTTCGGAAGAATATTTGCAGTCATACTGATCCATCCAATCGCACCTGTGGCATATGCCTGATATAATAAGTAATCGCATCCACAAAGCACAGCTTTTTCTCCTTTTGCTTTTTCTGCTTCAAAAATATAATCTGTCATTACATCAATTGTCATAGAAGCATCTTTTACAATTTTTACATGATCCAATTCATACAATTTTCTCATTGTTTCTGTTTCGATCGGACTACTGCAATGAGGGTTGTTATATACCATAATATCGAGCCCTGAATGCTCATTGATATATTCATAGTGTTTGTAAATTTCTCCCTGATCCATACGATAATAGAAAGAAGGTAAAACCATCGCTGCATCTGCTCCTGCTTCACGAGCATTCTCCATCAGTTCTACTACATCTTCTACACGTTCTCTGGATGCTCCGACAATCACAGAAGCTCCAAGATTCTTAATATATGGCACCATTTCTCGAACATATTCTTTGTGTTCTTCCATAGTCACACTTTGATATTCACCAGCTGCCATTAACACACCGACACCGCCGATTCCATTGTCAATCATCCATTTTGCATGTGCTTTTGCAACTTCATAGTTAAAGCTTCCATCCTCTTTAAACGGTGTTACCATAGCCGGAAATACATGTGTAAATTTTTTTAAACTCATAGTTTCTTCTCCTTTTCTTTGATATATTATTACGTTAATTGTTCGCTATTGAAAACTTGAATCTTCATAAAACTGTTTCATACCATATTGTAATTTCATAGTTTTTTCAAATAATTTATCGTACGCATCCTTCACTTCTAAGTTTGGTTCATATGTAGATTCAGCATAAATAATTTCATCTGCTGCTTTTTCGCAGGATTCCCAAATTCCTGATGCAACTCCAGCCAAAATCGCAGCGCCAAGACATCCTGAACTTTCTGTTGTAGACATAATACTAATCGGAATTCCCGTGGCATCCGCTTTCAACTGACACCATACATCACTTTTAGACCCCCCTCCAAGAGCAATGATTCGTTCTACTTTTACTCCCAAAGGTTCCATCGCATCCATCATTCTTCTAAGAACCATGGCAATACTTTCCATGACCGCTCTCGCAAAATGATATTTATTATGTGCCAAGGTAATCCCAAAGTAAACACCTCTCTGATGATTGTCAGTATCCGGAGGACCTGATCCCTGCAAATGCGGAATCATCACTAATCCATCATTGCCCGGAGCAATTTTCATGATTTCTTTTCCAAGCTGATCAAATGCTGACATTCCGCCTTCTTCCTCAATTTTCTTTTCCATCTGACAAAACGTATCGCGAAACCACTTTAATACCATTCCGCCACTTGAAAATGCGTGCAGCATATACTTTCCGGGAATTGCACTTGCAAAACAAGGCATTTGCATATCGGGATCCAAAATCAGTTTATCTACAATTGCCACCGTAGACAGATTGGACCCTGTGCAATCTGTAAACGATCCCGGTCTGACATTGCCGACCCCCAAAGCTCCGCATGCCTGATCCAATGCCCCTGCATTTACAGTTGTTTTGGTACTTAATCCAAATAATGCCGCACCTTCCGGCGTAATATTTCCAACCTCTCCTCCCTGTTTCACAATTTCCGGAAGCTGATCTTCTCGAATCCCCAATAAATCCATCATTTCCGGCCAATACTTTCTCGTATTAATATCCCAATACATCGTTGTACAGAGAATAGAATCTTCACATACCATCCTTCCGGTTAACAGATAACTGAAATATCCCTTAAGTTGCACATATTTATAAGTCTTATGATATGTTTCAGGTTCATTTTTCTTTAGCCACAAAATTTTTGATGCCGGCCAAATTGCATCCATCCCGGGCTGTCCTGTATGTTTCTGGATATTTTCTTTTCCAATAGCTTTTTCGATAGTCTCTGCTTCCTGAGCTGCACGAATATCCATCCACACAATCGCCGGTCGAATCGGCTGATAATTTTCATCCAGACAAATAGTCGTTTCTCCCTGTGCAGACATTCCCACGGAAATAATATCATCGGAACAAACTTTTGCCCTTTCCATAGCGGTCTTTGAGGCAAGGATAAAGGTATCAATGTACTTTTGAGCATCCAGTTCCGCATACCCCGGCTGTGGTGTTTCTAATGTATATTCCACGGTTTTCGCTCCGCATTCTTTACCCTTTTCATCAAACACTGCCGCTTTAATTGCAGTTGTTCCAAGGTCCACACCTAAAATGTAACCCATATGCACCCTCCTTTCCTTTCTTCTTAATATTTCTTTAGTTACTTAAGTAGCCTAAAACATATTCCAGATTTTCACGGAAACCTCCATCTTTTACAAAATTCCTATTAAATAATGCACTTCCCATGGTATATTCCGCAACACCGGCTTCTTCCATTGCATCCATGCGTTCTGTCGTTCCAATGCTTCCTGCAATACAAACTTTCTCTGCTCCAACTGCATCAATCACTGCTTTTGTAAGTTCAACTGCATCTCCATCAGCATAACGATAGGCTGTCAAATCAACTCCTGCCGCTCCTTTTTCAATACACATTTTTGCAGATTCAACTACAGATTCAATACTTCCTTTAAGCTCTACCGGGCTTCCTCCAACCTTCCCGACAAAAGGACAATATTTCAAATTATGTTTCTTAGCATATTCAAACACGGAGTCAAACGGCAAAGTTCCTGTTAAATAATCAAATCCGCACTCGTAGGCCAATTTCGCACCTTCTAAGCATCCTTCCTCGGTATAAGTGACAACTTCAATATAAGTTTCTTTTCCTGCATCCTTCATCGCTTTTGCAAGTTGAATCATTTGATTCTTTTCCAATCCTACATCCTTAAATCCCCATTTTTTTGCATCCAAATCTTTACACTCTTCAAATACTTCTGCTGCATTTTTAACTGTAATATCATTGTTGGTTAACATAATAATTAATTCTGCTGCCATCTCTTATCTCCTTTTCCTATTCTGAAGGCGCCATACTCCAACTGGTAATGGATATTTCATCCCCAATATTCGTTAACTGATGCGGTTCTCCCGGCGGAATAATCTGTGCATCTCCTTCATTTAATTGATATAATTTATCTCCACATCTTAAAAGGACCGTACCTTTCACTCCATAAAATACTTCATGAGAATTCTGATGTCCCGAATCCACGGCTCCCGTCTGCCCCGGATGAAGCTGAGATGTTCCAAAAGTTATTTTTTCTGTTTGAAAATATTGTCTGCATACTTCAACTCCTTCCAAAAACATCTCTGCCTGTTCAGCTTTTACCGTCTTTGTTTCCATTCCGTTTCTCCTTTCTTGTTGATAATTGTATTTTACCAGAAACAATCATCGTTTACAATCGTTTTTTAATTTTATTATCATTTTTGTTAATTGTTTATAATTGATATTCGCTTTTTTTGTGCATTTTTACAATTTATATCCGTTTAAAATCATCGTTTTTCATTTTTTATCGTCTTTTATCATTTTTTCTATTGTCTTCTTTCTTGAGATCATCTATAATAAAATCAGAACATCATTATTCAAACGAAAGAAGGGATCGATCCAGTGGCAAAATCAACAAATGCTCAATTTTCAGAAGAGCGTGAGCAAATTATTATGGAAATTTTAGAAAAGCAGGGAAAAATCCGTATTACAGAAATTACAGATATCTTAGGCATCGCTCCGTCAACCGCACGTTTGCAGCTTCAAAAAATGCATGATAAAGGGATGTTACTCAGAACTCATGGCGGCGCCATTATGATTGGAAATTCAAATACTAAGAAAAAAGAAAAAAATTTTCATGAAATTTCTCGAAAGGATAAAAAAACTAAAATCGCAGAGGAAGCTCTTAAGACCATTCATGACGGAGATTACATCGCTCTAAGCAGCGGTACCACTACTTTTTTACTAGCTTCCATGCTTCATGACAAAAAAGAACTTACAGTTGTTACCGATTCCCTGCCCGTAGCATATGAATTATCTGACAATTCAAATATCACTGTGTATATTTGCGGTGGATGGATTATGCACCGCAATCGTGCCTGCCGAGGTATCACTGCTGAAAATTTTTTCAAGGATCTAAGAGTTGACAAAGTTTATTGCAGTGTTGATTCTATTAATATCGATTATGGAATTACATCCGTAGATTTTGATCCAAGAACGGAAAGTGCTGTATGCCGCTGTGGGAAAGAATGCTATGTACTTGCAGATTCCACGAAATTTCATGTCAAACCTTTTCTTGATAAGGTAATGAATCTTTCTGAAATATCTTATTTAATTTCAGATTCTTCTCTGGAAGAAAATTATATTCAACTTTTGAAAAATAAAGGAATTCAGGTTTTAATAGCAAATTGAACATCACCTCAAAAATTTAGTCCAAAAACAAAAGATAATTGATGAAAACCAAATAAGGATATCCCACGAAAATATATGTTTTTCATACATACATTTTCGTGGGATATCCTTATTTTCAGTCCGTGTGCCAAAACAACTTTTCAGATCTATATTAACCCTTGTTCCTTGCAGTAATAATAAATTCCATCTTCTGCAGCACTTCCGCAAATCATATCCGCAGCTTTTTTCACATTTTCTGTAGCATTTCCCATGGCAATTCCACATCCCACCGCCTGCAGCATTTCAATATCATTGGTTCCATCGCCAAAGGCAAGCGCCTGATCTTTCTTAAGATGGAAATACTCTAAAACTTTTGCAACGCCAAGTCCCTTTCCGCCTCCGGAAGGAATAATATCTGCTGCACGCGTCCACCACGCTGTGATTTCGGCTCCTTGAACTCCCTTTAAAATATGTGGATATTCCTCCTTGCGGCATCCAAGCATGATCTGATAAATTTCCTCCGCTGCCAATGCTTCAAAATCCTCCGCCAATTCCACTTTCTGTTTGGAAATCGCATAATAGTCTACCAAATCCTGATCTCTTCCATTTGCTCCTAAACGGTCCAACGCCGCAAGCGAAACCGGACGCCCGATTTCTTTTGTGTTCTCAATGATTTTTTTTACATCAGGAGCAGGAATGGGGTTTTTAAAAATCACCTCCTGTCCTGTATAACAGTAGGAGGCATTATACGTCAAAAAAGCATCGAAGCTGATTCCCGGAAATCGAGGAACGCTTCTCGGAGGCCTTCCCGTCGCAATACAAATACGAATTCCGTTATGCTGCATTCTGTTCAGTGTTTCCAACATTTTGTTGGAGATTTTCTTTTTCTCCATGTCGATCAAAGTTCCATCAATATCAAAAAAAACAATTTTTATATTTTTCATGTCCGTCAAAGACTCCTCCCATTTTTCCTGTTTTTTCTATTATAATCGATCTTTCTTTTCAGTTCCACTCTTTCTGACTTGGTCCATTCTGTCTCTTGTGATAAAAACATAAATTCCTCATGTTTTTATCACATTTTTTTCACATTTTCCGGCTATACTAAAATCATAGCAAGTAATCAATAGCACAACTTACTTAGCTAGAAACTTTTTTTCATACTTTTTCATAATGCCGGAGACACCCCTCGTCTCCGGTTTCCTCATTTCTGAGCATATTCCCCATAATACTTGGTAAAAATAATGCGAATCACTGGAACATTCCAGGATTGAAAGTGGTGTACAGGACCTCGGACAAGCCCGGTCTTTGGCTCATCGCTGTCACAAAAGGGACCTTAGATTTCTCCAAGGTCCCTTTTTTCAAATTCAATCATTCCTTTTACCTACCGGTCATCCATCGGCACGTATTCCTTTTCATCCGCAATGCTCTGATATGCCGGACGCATAATCTTATCAACATTAGTTAATTCTTCCAGACGATGTGCACTCCATCCGACAATTCGTGCCATTGCAAAGATTGGTGTAAATAATTCTAACGGAATATCCAGCATACTATATACAAAGCCACTGTAAAAATCCACATTGGCGCTGACGCCTTTGTATATTTTTCGTTCTTCTCCAATCACCTTTGGCGCCAGAGTTTCAATTTTGGAATACAATGCAAAATCTTTTTCCCTTCCCTTTGCCACTGCCAATTTCTCGACAAATCCTTTGAAGATCTGGGCTCTCGGATCCGAAATACTGTACACTGCATGTCCCATTCCGTAAATCAATCCTTTTTTATCAAAAGCCTCTTTTCGCAGTAATTTTCGCAGATATTCTTCTACCTGCGCCTCATCTTCCGTATCTTTCACATGAGCGCGGAGATCCTGCATCATTTCCACAACTTTAATATTGGCTCCTCCATGTTTCGGTCCCTTGAGAGATGACAGAGCCGCCGCAATCACAGAATAAGTATCAGAGCCTGCAGATGTCACCACATGTGTCGTAAAGGTAGAATTATTTCCCCCTCCGTGTTCCATATGAAGAACCAGGGCAATGTCCAATACTTTGGCTTCCAGTTCCGTATAAGCTTTGTCTGGCCGGAGCATCCGCAAGATATTTTCCGCCATAGAACAAGTTACATCCGGGCGGTGAATGTACAAGCTGTCGTCATTGATATAATGGTTATAGCCGTGATAACCGTAAACGGCCATCATCGGAAATACACTAATGAGCATCAGACATTGACGAAGTACATTTTCCATAGAAATATCTGATGTATTCTCATCATAAGATGCCAACGTCAACACACTCTTTGTCAAAGTATTCATAATATCCTTTGATGGCGCTTTTAAAATTACGTCACGGGTAAAATTTTTGGGAAGCGTCATACTGGAAGCTAAAATCTGGCGAAATTCTTCCATCTGTTTACGGTCCGGCAGTTTCCCAAATAATAACAGATATGTAATTTCCTCAAATCCATATTGGTTTCTTTTTTTAAAACCGTTGACTAAATCGTAAATATCATATCCTCTGTAAAATAATCTTCCATCGCAAGGAATCTTCTTTCCGTTTTCCGTTTTACTGGATTGAATACATGAAATATTCGTCAGTCCTGCCAACACTCCAACACCATCTAAATCCCGCAGACCACGTTTAACTCCCAGTTCTGTATACAATTTCTTATCAATTTCACAATTATTCCGGCAGACCATCGCCTGGCGATTTAAATATTCGTTCATTTCTTCTCTTGTCTTCGTCATGGTTTCCCTCCTTATTTCCAGTCTCTTCTCTTTATATTTTTTTATCATATCTTTTTATTTGATTTTTGTCAACTATTGATTTTTGTTAATTGAATGTTATAATCATGTTAAAATATTGAAAGGAAGAAACCCCCATGAAAAATATATCCGCACTGTTTGAAATTTTCCCAATTTGTCAAAAACTTTTATTAAACTCCATAGATCTTCATTCCATTGATCTTACAAGAACTCAAATATTCATTTTGTTTTCCTTATCCTCCAGAGAACGGCTCAATATGTCCCAATTATCTTCTTACCTGGCTTCCTCCAAAGAGCAGACAACCCGCGCCGTTACCCCTTTGGTTAAGGAGGGATTTTTAAAACGATTCCGAAGCGAAGAAAACCGCAAAAAAGTTTATGTACAGTTAACACCAAAAGGAAAGGAATTCATCCAACAGGAACAAATTTTAGTGAAACAACGTCTTTCTGCACAATTTCAGACCCTATCCCAACAGGATCAGGAACAGTTTCACAAATCAGTGGAGACCATTCTCTGTCTGTTAAAAAAATTAGAAAAAGAACTTTAAGTTGATTATTTCTTTACGAACTTTTCCCGGTGGAGTATACTGATCATATTAAGATTTTTTGGGAGGTTTTTATGAAAGCTGATTTACACTGTCACACTGTATTATCTGATGGCGCTATGGATATTGACCAGCTCTTACATTATGCGAAGCGAATTGATTTGGATTACGTTGCCATTTCCGATCACGAATCCACCCACTCCATTCCCGCTGCAAAGGCTCTGGGCGAAGAGCTTGGTCTGCAGATCATCCCCGCTGCGGAAGTGAATGCATACCATAAGGAAACCGGAATTAATGTACATCTTCTGTGCTATTATCCCATGGATTTAAAACGCCTTCAGCACCATCTTGACAAAGATTTAAAGGTCTTTTCCGACTCGGTCGTAAAATCTTACCAGTCACTGATGGAGCAATATCCGGTCACCATGGATCAGCTTTTCGACGCTTCCAGACGAAGCACCGGCATTTATTATACTCATATTATGCAAGTTCTGTCTTCCATGGGATATACAAAAACCCCAATCGGACAGCTGCATGATGAACTGTTCCATTCCGGAAGCCCTCATAAGTTTCCTTATCAGTATATGGATACCTCACAAGCCGTCCAACTGATCCGCTCCTGTGGAGGAGTTGTGGTTTTAGCTCACCCGGGACAATATAAAAATCCTATGTTGATGGAAATGATGATAGAAGAACAATTATTAGACGGAATTGAATGGAACCATCCAAGGAATGATTCCAAAACAAGAGAACAGATTGAACTTCTGTGTCGCGAACATGATCTTTTTATGACCGGAGGAACCGATTTTCATGGTCTGTATACCAAAACTCCTTACCCTCTGGGAAGTTTCCTCTGTCCTCAGGAAGGACTGGAGCGGCTGATTGACGCAGGCCAAAAAGCCAATACCGCCTATCTGCAGCAACAGGCTGCCTCCAGTCCCATTCATTAAGTCCGGCATACAAAGGTTTGCAAGAGACTGTCTGCTTCCGTACAGTCTCTTGCAATTTTTCACTTAAGGCTCCCCGATACTAAGAATTGTTCTTCAAAATACTCTTTGCAACACTCAGTCCATTGGCAGATGCCTGCTGCAGTCCTCTCGTGACAGATGCACCGTCACCAATCGCTCGAAGCCCTTTGATATTTGTCTCAAAGTCCTGATTTACCAAGATTTTATTGGAATAAAATTTTACTTCCACTCCGTAAAGCAAAGTTTCATCACTTGCCATTCCCGGAGTTACCTCATCCAATGCGTAGATCATTTCTTCAATATCTTTCATCAAACGATACGGAAACACAAGAGACAAATCACCCGGTACTGCATCCTTAAGAGTCGGTGTAATATTATTGCGAATCAAACGCTCCTCTGTGGTGCGTCTTCCCCGCACAAAATCCCCAAATCTCTGAACCAGAATCTTCCCATCACAAAGCATATTACTAAGCTGCGCAATATGTTTTCCGTATTGAATCGGTTCTTTGAATGGCTTTGTGAAATTTTTTGAAACCAATAACGCAAAATTCGTATTCTTTGTTTTATATTCTTCTCCTTTATAGGCATGTCCATTGACAACAGCAAGACCGTTTTCATAATATTCTGTTGCCACTTCTCCGGATGGATTACTGCAAAATACCCGAACCTTATCATCAAACGTCGGCGTATAGTAAACCAGTTTTGCCTCATATAAACTTTGATTGAGTTCTTCCATAATTTCATCCCGAACTTCTACGCGCACACCGACATCCACCGTTCCGACACTGGTTTGAATCTCATATTTACGGCAAAGATCACTGAGCCATTCAGAGCCCTCTCTGCCAACGGCAGCTACAATTTCTTCTGCATACAATGTTTCATTTTGCTCTGTCACTATTCCATATGCCGTTCCGTCTTCGATCAGAAGATCTTTCACCATTGTGTCGAATTTCATCTCCACACCCATATCCAACAGGTATTCCTGAAGTCTGGAATAAATTTTATAGCCTTCTTCTGTTCCGAGATGACGAATCGGACATTCAATCAGTTTCAGATTTGCCTGAATCGCTTTCTTTCTGATCTTTGCAATCGCATCCTCCTCATCCATCCCATATACTTTTGTGTCGGCGCCGAATTTTAAATAAATGTCATCGGATTCTCTTAAAAGCTCAATGGTTCTGTCATATCCTAAAATCTCAGGAAGATTCCCGCCAACATCCGGAGACAGCGATAACTTTCCGTCAGAAAACGCCCCGGCGCCTGCAAAACCTGTTGTAATCGAGCAGGGCTTGCAGCCTACACACACCTTGGTATTACGCTTCGGACACTGGCGCTTTTCAATCCTCCTTCCTTTTTCTATCATCAGAACTTTTAGCTCTGGTTTTTTCTGCATCAATTCATAGGCACAAAAAATTGCCGAAGGCCCTGCGCCAATCATAATTACATCATATTGCTGTTTCATTTCTTTCTCCTTTTCTGCCGACATTTTTTTCCATAATTAACCGAGGCAGACCTCCATACTTTTCAAGCCGCTTCGCCTCCCTGTAACCTGCTGTCAAAAAATTCCTTCTGCTGTATTGATTTTGGGGATGAACCGTTGCCAGAAAACAATCATATCCTTCCATAAGAAGTCTCCGCTCTGCCTCTTTTAGAAATCTGCGCAAAATTCCCTGCCCCTGTGCACTTTTCGTCACAACTGCAGAATCCATATGCGCTGTCCGATCCAGCAAATCCACAGGATATCCAAGATCATATCCCAGATTCCATGATTGTCTCCCCGGCAAATCTACAATAAAAAATCCCAGAATATTTTTTTCTTCAGAAGCTTTTAATATAAATCCCTGATCGTTGATTCTCCTCCTCACATAAGCAGCATCATCCGCCGCAAACCAGACAGGGTCCTTTACAAGGCATTTCGCCTCTTCCATCAATCGCATGATGGCATTCAGATCCTCCATTTGCGCTCTGTTGATCTTTAACATTTTTTATCATATCCTCCTCTTTTTTATTTTATCACAATCCTCGTCCATTTTATTTAAAATCTGTATTTTTGTGTGGTATACTAAAGAAAAAAAGGAATTTGTACTTATGATCAATCGTTTATGTCAAAAGTTAAATCACTCTATGGAAGTTCGTCAGACATTAAGCAGACTGCGTCAGGAAATCAAGGACCCTGACAAAAAGAAACTGCTTCTTTCATGGATTGAGGCTGGTAGTCTATCCCTTGCCGGCTTTTTATCCAGCGAGGATCCAAAAACCAGAAAAAATGCCGCTCTTCTCATTGGAGAATTAAAATTATGTTCCTGCATGGACCCTTTGTTTTCCGCTTACCAACAAGAAACTACACTTTTTGTGAGAGACGCTTATTTAACTGCATTGCGTTCCATGGATGCTTCCCCCTATTTGTCTGCTCTCAAACAACGGTTCCAAACACTTTCCTCCTATCAGGCTCCGCCGGAGGAACAAAAGCATATTCAAAAAGAGCTTCATGCCCTGTCCGACTGCATTCAATCCCTGGAACCTCAGGCAGGACATTCATTTCACAGTGGACGTCAGACCTTCCACTGCCTCCTCCGAACCAATCCTTTTTTTCCGGAAATAACTCAGCAGCAAATTGCCGATCCTCATGCTTCGTCTTCCCGTCTCGGAGTTCAGGTTAAAACCAATCACTTAAATCGACTGCTGTCCATCCGGACCTGGCAGGAACTCCTGTTTCAGATTCCCGGCATGACTTCCTGCAAGCCGGATCCGGCTGTAATTGGCAAAACCATTGCCAAATCTGACCTTTTAGAACTTCTGCTGCGCACTCACGACGGAGAGTTTCCGTTTTTCTTTCGGCTCGACATCCGAAGCAAAATGTCTCTCTCGGACCGCAGTCGTTTTGCCCAGAAAACAGCGGCAGCCTTAGAAGCTTCTACGCAGAGAAAGCTCATAAATTCCACCTCACATTATGAATTAGAATTTCGATTGATTGAGGGCGCATCCGGCACTTTCTATTTACTGACAAAATTTCATACGCTAAAGGATCATCGCTTTGCCTATCGAACAGAATTTATTCCTACCAGCATCAAACCTGTCAATGCAGCGCTTCTGGTGGAACTTGCAAAAGATGAAATGGCTGCCGACGCACAGGTTCTTGACCCTTTCTGCGGAGTCGGCACGATGCTCATTGAACGTCAGAAGGTCAGAAAAGCAAATACTTCTTACGGAATCGATCATTCTCCCGAAGCAATCGAAAAAGCCATCCGAAATACGGAAAACGCAGGACAAGTAATTCATTATATCAATAAAGATTGTTTTACTTTTACCCATTCGTATGCCTTTGATGAAATTTTTACAGAAATGCCTTACGCCACAGGAAAAAAATCAGAAGCGGAAATCTATCATATTTATCGAAACTTCTTTCCGTTTGCCAGACGACATCTGACACCGGAGGGCACTATAATTTTGTACACAAGAAACCGTGAATACATCCAAACATTTGCCCCAAAGCATCAATATCACATAATCAAAGAATATCTTATCAGCAGAAAACCAGAGACTTGGCTGATCATTTTAAAATAGCAGCTTTCTTCTGCACATGATGTACATCCCTGCAGAGCATTTTTATTTGGCAGGAAATTTTTAGAAAGTAAGCGGGCGTCAAGGTCCCGGACAAGTCCGGACTTTGGCTCATCACTATCACAAATAAAAAGGAGTTGCAGTCAAAGCATTCCGCCGCTTTAATCTGTAACTCCTTGTTTTCTTTATAATTTCTAGTCTCTTACCTTGATGTGAACTTCTCTTAATTGCTGTTCCGTAATTTCATTGGGCGCTCCGCACATTAAATCCTGTGCCGTTCCACTCATCGGGAATGCAATCACTTCACGAATATTTTCTTCATTGCGAAGCAGCATAATCATACGATCAATTCCCGGCGCCATTCCTGCATGAGGAGGAGCTCCAAACTGGAATGCATTATATAACGCGCCAAATTTCTCTTTTAAGGTTTCTTTATGATATCCGGCAATCTCAAATGCTTTTTCCATAATTTCCATATCATGATTCCGCACAGCTCCGGAAGATAACTCGACTCCATTGCAGACAATGTCATACTGATATGCCAGCAATTCCAGCGGATCTTTCGTATTCAGCGCTTCCAATCCCCCCTGCGGCATAGAAAACGGATTATGCGTAAAGCCAAGTTTTCCCGTCTCTTCATCAATCTCATACATCGGGAAATCATTGATATAGCAGAAACGGTATGCATTCTTCTCTAATAGATCCAGACGTTTTCCCAATTCGTCACGAATCTGACCGGCATAGATACAAGTTGCCTTTTCCGGCGCAGCAATAAAGAAGATGGTGTCTCCTTCCTGAAGTCCTGCCAATTCCGCCAATTCTGTTTTCATGTCTTCCGGAATAAACTTATCTATCGGTCCTTTATATTTCATTTCTTCCTTGACTTCCAGATATCCAAGTCCACCCATACCGATGGACTGTGCAAATTTCAAAAGCTTCTCATGCTGCCCTTTGGAAAGCTTCGCATGTACGTTGATGGCACGTACCGTCTGCCCATGAAAAGGTTTAAAACTGCATCTCTGGAAAAACTCTGTGACATCAAGAATTCGCAGAGGATTTCTAAGATCCGGCTTGTCTGTGCCAAACCGAAGCATCGCTTCCTTATAGCTGTAAATCGGATATGGCGCTTCCGTAATATGACTTCCCTCCGGTGCAAATTTTTTAAATGCCGCTGTTAATACTTCTTCTCCGACTTTAAACACATCTTCCTGTGTTGCAAAACTCATCTCGTAATCCAACTGATAAAATTCTCCCGGAGAGCGATCTGCTCTGGCATCTTCATCACGGAAACACGGAGCAATCTGATAGTATTTATCAATTCCTGATACCATCAAAAGCTGTTTGTATTGCTGCGGCGCCTGAGGAAGCGCATAAAATTTTCCTTTATATCTTCTGGATGGAACTACATAATCGCGGGCTCCTTCCGGAGACGACGCACAAAGAATCGGTGTCTGAATTTCCACAAAGCCCAGTTCCTCCATTTTATCCCTCAGGAATCGAATGACCTTTGAACGGAATAAGATATTCTCTTTTACCTTTCTATTTCTCATATCCAGATAACGGTATTTCAGACGCACATCCTCACGAATTTCCTTGGATGTTGCAATCTCAAAAGGAAGATCTCTGTAAACTTTTCCTAAAATATCAATTTTGTGAGCTTCCAGCTCAATGGTTCCCGTTGGAATCTTCGGGTTATAAGTTTCTTCATCTCGATGCTGTATCATACCTTTAACTGACAAGCATTCTTCTTTTCTTACATGCGCAAGCAGACTGGTATCTCTAAGAACTACCTGCATCACTCCATACATATCACGCAAATCAATAAAAGATACTCCGCCATGATCCCGGATATTTTCTACCCATCCGGCAATCCTTAATTCAGATCCGATATCACGTTGGGAAATCTGATCCATGGTTCTTGTCCGGTACATCTCTGACATTTTCTTTCTCCTTTTTTCAAATTCAATTCTCAAATATTCAAGGCAGTACGATGCAGCAAAGCGTTTTATAATATATAGGAAAGTTTTTATTTTCCTATATATTATAAAAAAAGTCCGTCCTGAAATTAAATTTCAGGACGGACTGATACTATCCGCGGTACCACCTGATTTACTGTTCTCACAGTCTCTCTCGTGTGTCTGTTAACGCCAGACGTACGTCGCACCTAATAACTAACAGCGTTCAGCTTGATGCTCAGGAGTGTTCTTCACATAAATTCACTTTACAGGGTTTCCACTGTCTCCTGCTCACTGGGAACGATAAGTTATGCTACTTCTCTCCGTCATTGCCTATTGAACTATTATACGTTAGATAAATCGCTTTTGTCAACAAGATCTTTTTTCAATAATCCAATCAGCAGCGCGGTTGCAACAACTCCGATTGCAATCACTACCAAAAACATTGCGATATTTTGTACTACCGGAAGAACAAAAATTCCTCCGTGCGGAGCCGGAACTCCCACATGAAATGCCATAGACAGCGCTCCGGTCAGTCCTGCTCCTGCGATCAGCGATGGAATGATCGCTTTGGGATCTCCCGCAGCATATGGAATCGCCCCCTCACAAATAAACGATAATCCCATAATATAGTTGGCTTTTGCCGCATTTTGTTCTTCTTTTGTAAATTTCTTCTTATAAAGACTGGTTGCCAGCGCTACGCCCACTGCCGGCACCATTCCACTGGTCATAACCGCCCCCATAATCTCATAATTGCCTGATTCCAGCATTGCAATAGAGAAGGCATACGCGGCTTTATTGATCGGACCTCCCAGATCGGCAGCCATCATCATACCGAGTACTAAGCCAAGAAGAATTCGATTGGCGCCGCCCAAATTATTTAAGAAATTGGTAATGACCACATTCACTTGGGACATTACAGGATTTAAAACAACTACGATCGCCATTCCCACAAGAAAAATGCTCAGCAGCGGATATAAAAGAACGGGTTTTAATCCGTCGAGAGATTTTGGAAGACCGGAAAAAAGTTTCTTTAATCCCAATACTACATACCCTGCCAGAAATCCTGCCGCTAATGCTCCCAAAAAACCACTTCCGCCGTTATAAGATAACATTCCGCCAACCAAGCCCGGCGCCAGCCCCGGGCGATCCCCAATGCTATATGCAATATATCCGGCTAAAATCGGAAGCATTAAGCCAAAGGACGCATCTCCTACCTGTTTGATCCATGCAGCAATCTGATGAAATTGTTCACTGTCCGCATTGGCAGAATTGATTCCCCACAGAAAAGAGATTGCAATCAAAATTCCTCCGCCTACAACCAAAGGAAGCATATTGGATACTCCACTCATTAAATGCGTATAAATTCCCCGTTTTGGTGTCACCATCTCGGCGTCATCCTCTGTTTCTCTGTGAAGCTCCGCCTTTAATGCACGCTCAATTAATCGTTCCGGCTCCTTGATTCCCTGAGTCACCGAAGCAAACACAACTCTTTTCCCATTAAATCTTGCCGTTTTCACCTTCGTATCTGCTGCCACAATAATTGCGTCTGCCCCTCGAATTTCTTCCTCTGTTAAAAGATTCTGCGTACCGGACTGTCCGTTGGTTTCTACTTTTACTTCCATTCCCATCTGCTTTGCTGCTTTTTCAAGATTCTCCGCAGCCATATAGGTATGAGCCACACCGGTTGGGCATGCGGTAACCGCCAGTATTTTCCTCTTCTTTTCCGCTCTCTCCATCGTTTCTTCTCCTTTTTCATCCAGCTTTTTTAGAATTTCATAAAGCTTTAAAACGGTATCTGCTTTTTTCAGCTGCTCTACAAACTCCTCGTCTACCAACTTCCTGGAAAGCGCTGCAAGATATTTCAAATGCTCTTCTCCTGCATGTTCCGGTACCGCAATCATAAATATCAGAGAAACCTCGTTCCCTTCCAGACCTTCATAATGAATCGGATGCCTGGATTTGAAAAAAATAACCGTTGGCTGCTTCACCACATTACTTTTTACATGGGGAATCGCCACCCCATTTCCGATTCCTGTCAGAGATAAACCCTCTCTTTCCCACAGTCCCTGTTCTACAACGGCTTCTTCTCCCGATTTTATTTCTCCACGTTCTGTTAAAAATAATGCCAGACGGTGAAAACATTCTTTTTTATCCTGAATGTCGTCCACAATACATATATTTTCTTTCCGAATCATTTCCATAAGCTGCTTTCCTCCTATTTTTCTTTATAAATCACAGAAAACTCCTGAAATAAAGCGCTTCCTTCTTCATTGATGCCCCAAAGTGTTTCTAAGTTCTGAAGTACCTGATCTTTTGGCATTTCCTCGATTTCTGTTTCTGTTCCTATCAATGTTTTGATAAAATATAACCCGTCCGTAATATCATGTCCGTTCTTTTTTTGTTGAAGAAGAGGCTTCACGAAGCGTTCTTCCAGCGCCAATTTCCCCCATAAATTTCTTGCCACCGTAGAAAGTTCTCTTGGTATCTTTTCGTTGGAAAGTCTTCGTTTGTAAATCGTCTGCCATTGTTCCAGCTCTTCTTCCGGTATATGATAAGTTTCATGAAGCAGACTTTTTAACAGCTCCATAAATGGCTGCATGGTTCTCTCAATTTCTGTATCTGTCACTGCCTCATAGAGATAATGATATCCTGATTTTTTTGCAAGAAATGACGCTGCATCCGCATAAGAGTTCAGTAAATATCTTTTCCGGTAAAAATGCCCTTCAATATTATCAACGCTGTCAATTTGGCGGATCTTTGTCTCTGGAACAACTCTTTGATCCACACTTAATTCATAGAAACTTTCACTGACCACCGAACCGGCTTCTGAATCCATCGAACAAATCCGGTCTACTATGGTATTTGGAATTTGAAACTTCTTTACATTTTCCTTTTGTTTCTCCGTCGCCTGTTCCATCAAAAGCTTTTGAAAACAGGTGCCTGCATGCTCCACATTTTCACAGCAGATAATCAGTTTCCCTGTGCCATCTTCCTGTCCCCATGCCTCTAAAATAGGTTTTACCAGGTACTTTAAATTTTCCCTCTTT
Organism: Anaerostipes stercorihominis; assembly: GCF_057535655.1. Taxonomy (NCBI): domain Bacteria; kingdom Bacillati; phylum Bacillota; class Clostridia; order Lachnospirales; family Lachnospiraceae; genus Anaerostipes; species Anaerostipes stercorihominis. The sequence goes on from NZ_BAAJCL010000010.1 coordinate 87,301, forward strand.
ACCGATGTGGTAATTACAGATGTCTCTCGCAGTTCCTTTTGCAGTAATTCTCCTTCCGTAATTGAAGAAACAGCACATCTTACCGGAATATGTCGAAGGATTCCCTGATCGGAAATCAAAAGATCATATCCTTTCTGTTCCTTCAAAATTTCCAGGACCGTCTCATTGGTATCCACCGCAGTAACCTCTTTCCCGCTTTCCGTCAGCAAAGGAATCACCAAGCCTCTCCCCAGTGCTCCGCATCCAAAGTGGACCACTTTATTTTTTTCGTCCATGACATAACGCCCCTTTCCCTTCGATTTCATAAAGCCGCTGCTCTGCCTGCAAGTTCCATCCGTTCTGCGTGACTTCTTTCATTCCTGCATCATACGTTTCCATTTCCTTTACAGGGATTAATGGCAATTTAGTAAGCTGCGGATACACAATGACTTTTCCCGGAAATCTTCCGCAGGCAACCGCCTGGACGGCATCCTTTAAGGCATAGAAGCCTGCCACAGCCATCACATTTTGATCCAGCCGATACTGTCCTTTTTCTATTTTTTTCAATACCTGCTTTTCATCGTCCACAGCAGATCCGCTGCTGGCATTGATTCTTCCGCAAAAGCTCGCTGTATATCCGATTGGAAGATGGGCATAGCTGCCGTATTTTGTCCCGGAGAACAGAACAAGCATTCCATTTTTTTTCAAAAACGGCACTGCCATCTCCACCGGTTCCACTCCCGGAGCCGATACAATCACGTCATCAAACCCATCCTCTTGGCAAAGAGCATACAGTCGTTCCTCCCATCCTTTCTCACTGGTTGCCACAATCTCTAATTGTTTTCCATGTTCTGCGGCAATCTGTGCAAAGTCTTCTTTTAATGATTCCAAGCGATTCATTCCCCTTGCCGTTACAGCAATGAGTTTCGGTCCGTTTTCCATCATCAGCGCCCTCAGTGTGTGGATTCTCCCCATAGCGCCTGCTCCGCCCATAATCAGCATTTTTCCGTTTTCTTTCAGCTCATGTCTCTGCTTTTCCTTTTGAAATCCATCGGAAAGACGTTTGGTATTTGTTCCAAGCCAATTGATTTTTCCATAATGGACTTTTGCAATATCCACCTGCACTTTTTGCTCGGTGACAGCAGACGGAAGCCAACAAAACAGCCCATCAGAATTCATATGATCAAGGATCAGCTCCAATTCCTGATCCTCGATGTTTCCCAGAATCAAAATATCATGAAATCCATGTTCCGCAGATAGAACTGCCTCTTCCAAAGATGAAAAGCATCTCATATTTTCAGGATATTCTTTTGTTGCTTTTCCCTTGATGAACGCTGAGATCTTTGAATGACAAAGATCCTTATCAAGAACAAAAGATTCATCCCCCTCGTTCCCGATATAAAGAAGCAGCGCTCCCTCTGGCTTAAAATCTTCTCTTCCCCATCTTCGATAAGCAGCTTCCACACAGGCGTTTGGCTCCAGCTGCGCCACCGACGCATAGCTTAAATCTTCTTTTACCGGAAATACGGTTTCTCCCTGATCGGAATAAAAGATCGGTTTTTTCAATAATACATATTGCTGCATTCCCCCATCTGTGTTGACTCCCATACAGTACCGGACAGAATTCATATAGACATCCGGCTGCACTCCGACCCTCATTCCCGGTTTCCACCGTGATTTTAAATTTTCCCCGACTTCCACAATCGTCAATGACAATTCATGCCCTAAAACTGCCGGAGCATTTTCAAAATCACGGTCTTGAAACAGTGGATATTCATTTCCCATCCGCATCATTTTAATATCCGATGCGCAAAGCGCCAATGCGTCCACTCTTGCCAGTATCTCATCTTTCCCGGGAGATTCCATCTCTCTGATTTGCGGCTCTCCGTTGGTCCCCAAAGACTGAATTCCATCTCCGTGATAATACCAGACCATATTTTTCCCATCCATAAGCTTCTCCCTTCCGATTTTTTGTCTGCCGCCTTACGGTTCATAATGTTCCCAGATGTCTTTCACTGTCTCCGGTTTTGTAACAAAAGCAAACAATTCCGGATCTTTTTCATATTGCGTATAAATCGGAACTCCCTCTGTCAGATGAAATTCCGGGTAACTGCGCGCCTCCACAATTTTAAAATCTGAAGTATGATAGGATGGATTGGGTTCAAATACTATTTTTTCATCTTTTACCTTCGGAAAATAGGCAACACCTCCGTGCTCTCTGATTTCCTTATACTCAAACCCATAGTCTCTGACACACCATGCTCCGAACAGCATCGGTTTGATTGGATCCGCATTGATCGTACAGTGCGCCCATCCAGGCGGTACAATAACAACCTGCCCTTCTTTGGCATGAACAGCAAAACAACGCCCCGGATTATCTTTTGCACTTTCCTGCATGTAAATGTATGCCTCTCCCTGCCAAATTTCATAAACTTCACAGGTAGACGCCTGACAGGAAGGAGAAATCGCGTGAATATGCCCCTGACTGCGAATCGGTTCCTCTCCAAGGATTCCGCTTCCAAAAATCATAGCGCCGTATAATAAATTTCGCTTTTTTAAATCTTCCTGATGCTCCTCCTTTCCCACATCCATTGCAACAGCATAGACATACTCTGGCCCTTCTACCTGCGGGTTGCTTAAGCTTTTCCGAATATCATCCAATTTTCTTTTTTCTGTTTTAGGTCCAAACACGCCGTCTCCATAAATAAATTCCATGGCTTCTGTGTCTGCTTTCAACGGAAATCCTGCGTTCATTTTTCTCCTCCTATCCTCTGACTCTGGCTTTGATCACTGCAATTTTTTTTCCTTCGGATCTTCCGTACGGTGCAATCTCATATTCTTTTACACATTCCGGTATCACAAAAGTTTCTGCATAATGTACAATATACGGAGAAAAACTTCCGTCGGTAGAAATCACAACTGCTTCTTCCCCTTCAATCAAATTCAGCACATTTACCGATTCCTCACAGAAAAATTTCTGTTTTGCATCAAACCAGTATCTCGTAGTTTCTATAAATTCCAATTCATGCAGTCCGGTCTGTTCTACTGTGCAATGCTCGGTTTTCTCCAAAGTTTTGACAGGACTTACCAAATGCTCTTTGACCCAGTCGGTGGTTCTGTCATATTGAATGGAATCTGCCCCCCGGTCTACATTGATCGGACGTGGTTTGCCATCCAGACCGACTCTGCCCCAATCCCATAATTTCATCGTAAAAATATAAGGGGTGGCGCTGATTTCCAATACCATTGCCTCACTTCCGGAACAGTGAATTGTACCTGCCGGAATTAGAATATGATCATGTTTCTGAATCGGAATTTTATTAATATACTTGGTATCATCAAATATTTCCTCTCCGGTTTCTGCCCGTTTTAATGCCGGAATCAAATCTTCTTCTGTAACGCCGTCCTTCACTCCCAGGTACACGCAGGCCCCTTCTCCGGCGTCTAAAATATAATAGCTTTCATCTTGAGTATAATGCATCCCGAAATTTTGCTGGATATATTCTGTCAAAGGATGTACCTGCAGCGACAGATTTCCTCCGCCCATGGTATCCAGAAAATCAAAACGAATTGGGAATTCTGCCCCGAAACGTGAAAACACTTTGGCTCCCAGCAGTTCCTTTGGTTTCCTTTTTACCAAATTTATGGCAGGCATCTCAATGGTCACATCGCCGAATTTTCCGCAAATCGCATTTTCTTCAGGGACCCCGTCAAAACACCATGCAAAATTATGCTCCTTTCTCTTTAAACCACATACTTCTTCCATCCATCTGCCGCCCCAAATCCCTTCATCAAAATACGGAACCAGCCGAAACGGTCTTGCTGCAAATTGCCGAAGCATCTCATTCAGAGCCTTTTTGGTCATCATTTTCGGATGGTTCGTCTGATTCATATCCAAAAAGTAATCGATCTGATCAAAAATACTCATTTTATGACGGTCCAGCATTCTCCATTCTACAAAATAGCCGCGTTTGTATTTTCTTAGAATCTCTTCCTCATAGTTTCCAGCCCCCCAGTTATCCAGTTCACCACTTCGATATCGAAGCTGTATCTCCCATCGGCTGATATCTCCGTACACCAACAAATCTGCTTCTGTAAACAGCGCCGCCCCGATTCCGTAAACTACTATCAAACCGCAGTCAAACGCTTCGATCTTCTGACGCAGTTCTTCAACTCTGGACGCATCATAAAAATCTTCCATCCCTTGTGTTCCTAAAACGCCAAATACTCTGTCATCTGTAATGTTATATTCTAATTTTAGTTTCAGGACTTCTTCTTCCCATTTCGCTTCTTCACAAAAAATTGTTTCATCCGGATAGAGTCCTTGGATGATCATCTCAATTTCGGATTGTCGGACCCCATGATAATAATCAAAAACAACAACTGTTTTCTCTTTTCCCAGATCTTTTATTTTTTGATGTAACTCTCTGATGACAGAATCCGCATTTTCAAACGCCTCTCCTTCCATATCGTTTATTTCCAGACACGGATACTTATCATAATTTGCCTGTCTTCCCTGAAAATACATTTTCATCCTCCTTATACATCATATTGTTATAACCTTTATTTTTATTTCATTATAATGTTATGACAAATAATTGTCAATAGATTTTTTAAAAATAAGAGAGGAGCGTTTTTGTGATATAGGAAAGTCAGAACTTTCCTATATCACACAAAAAAAAGACTGTCGCACTGACAATCTCTTTTCTTCTTTATTTTGTCAAAACCAACGAATACTTGTATTTATCCGCTTTATAATATGCACGCACATATTCCACATGGTTTCCATTCTGATCAAAAGATCTTCTGGAACGCAGCAACACTGCTGTTCCCTGCTGAATTTTTAAATCCTCACTAATTTCTTTGTCAACAAATCCAACTTCAATATCTTCGTAGGATTTGCTGACCACAATCCCTTTCTCCCGTTCCAGATATTCATACAAAGACCCCCGGTAAACTTCCTCGTCCACACTTAAGTTTAAAGCGGACGGAAGATAACTGCTCAAACTGCAGAAAGGTTCTCCGTCAATATAGTATACACGATGCAGCAAATAAACATTCTTTCCCTCTTCAATGCCTAAAGCTTCTGCAACAAGTTTGGAAGCTTTCTCGATGGAAATATTGATGGAATGTATTGTATATTCAATTTTTTTCTGCTTCATCTCATTGGTAAAATTACTTAATGTATTCAGATTTTCCGTAATCTTTTCTTTTAGAATCCGAGTTCCTTTTGCCCGTTCCCGAATCAAATATCCCTCGCTTACCAATTCATCCAGCGCCTGGCGAACCGTAATTCTGCTGACATGAAATAATTCCTGAAGTTTTTTCTCTGTAGGAATCTTATCCTTATAAACGCCGGATTCAATCTCCGATAACAGAATCTCTTTGATCTGTGCATATAACGGATTTTCACCCTTTCCGCTTTTCAAATCATATTTTCCCATATTGTGCAAAATCCTCCTGTACTTTCACATTGCCGTTATCTATATTATAACATTATAACAAAAAACGTCAAAGAAATTTTTCAGTACCCAAAAATGCTCTGTATTTTTTTGAAAAATCCGGCAATACTCTCTTTAGATCTAGAAAAGGAGAATTATAATAATGTCACAAAAAATTATTGTCGTCGGCGCCAACCATGCCGGTACGGCTGCTTTAAATACAATCCTTGATACTTATAAAGATGTAGAAGTTTCCGCATTTGATGCCAATTCTAATATCAGTTTTTTAGGCTGCGGCATGGCTCTTTGGATTGGCGGTCAAATTTCCGGTCCGGACGGACTGTTTTATTCAAATAAAGAACTGCTGGAGCAAAAAGGCGCTGCTGTTCATATGAATACCCGTGTGAACGCCATTGATTTTAACCGCAGGGTTGTCAAAGCAAAATGTTCCTCCGGAGATTATTATGAAGAATGCTACGATAAACTGATTCTTGCTACAGGCTCCATTCCTACCTCCCTTCCAATCCCGGGAATGGACCTTGAGAATGTTCAATTTGTAAAATTATATCAAAATGCCCAGGATGTCATAAAAAAATTAGAAAATCCGGCAATTCAAAATGTTACCGTCATCGGAGCCGGTTACATCGGCGTAGAACTTGCCGAGGCTTTTGCGAGAAATGGAAAAAAAGTCACCTTAATCGACTCTGCTTCCACCTGTCTCTCAGCCTACTATGATGCCGATTTCTCCCGAAGAATGGAAACACAGCTGCGTTCTCATGGAATTCATCTGGCATTTCAAGAAAATGTCGAACGATTGGAAGGAAACAAAACCGTACAGAGAGTGATTACAAATCAAAATGTTTATGCTACTGATCTGGCTGTATTCTGTGTTGGTTTCCGTCCAAATACATGGCTCGGAGACGGCATTCTGGAAAAATTCCAAAATGGCGCCTATCTGGTAAATCAAAAACAGGAGACCAGTGTGAAGGATGTCTATGCCATCGGAGACTGTGCCACCGTTTATAACAATGCCACACAGCAAACAGACTACATCGCCCTTGCCACCAATGCAGTCCGCTCCGGTATGATCGCTGCACACAACGCCTGCGGCACATGCATAGAATCTCCGGGAGTACAAGGTTCCAACGGCATTAGTATCTGGGATCTCAAAATGGTCAGCACAGGATTATCTCTAAAAAAAGCAAAAAAGCTTGGCTATGATGCCGCGGCTGCAGATTATGAAGATTATCAAAAAGCCAGCTTTATGGAAACCGAAAATTATCAAGTAGCCATACGGATTGTATACGATAAAAAAAGCCGCCGTATTCTCGGCGCCCAGCTGTGTTCTGAATATGACATTTCCATGGCGATTCATCTGTTCTCGATGGCAATTCAGGAGCATGTAACCATTGATAACTTGAAACTTTTTGATTTGTTTTTCCTTCCCCATTTTAATCAGCCCTATAACTATATTACAATGGCAGCTCTCAAAGCTCAGGATGGATCCTCCAAGACGGATCAAACAATGGAATCCTAGACTGACAGATGAATTTCCTGTTCCTCCAATAACGATTCCACAGCTTTTTCATAGCTTCTGAGATTTTGAGACTTACGAATTTTCTTTTCGTATTTTTCATAATTTGTAAAAATTGTCACAGGATTGCTCCAAAAATCTTTCATTTTAAACAAAATATTTTTTTCGCCGGATAAAGACTTCCCATATGCTTCATAGACTCTGTCATGCAGCGCCTTCAGCTTTCGTTTGGACAAAGGTTCTCCTCTTTGAATCCATCCAATCAGGGATGGATTTCTTAATAAGCCTCTGCCAATCATAACACATTTCAAATCCGGAAACTGTTCCGTCAGGTGTTTGTAGTCATCCGCTGTTACAATATCCCCATTGTAACACAGCGGATGACGACTGATGGCAGTGGCCTTCTGAAAACAATCCCAATGAGGCTTCCCTTTATAAAATTCTCTCTGAAGCCTCGGATGAATGATCAATTCATGCAGCGGATGCCGATTATAAATTTCTAAAATTTCTTCAAACTCTTTAAGATCCGCCATTCCAACCCTTGTCTTCACAGAAATATTCATATCCAGCGCGTCAAAAATCTTTGTCAAAAAAACATCCAGCGCTTCCAGATCTTTTAACAAACCAGATCCTTTTCCTTTGGAAACCACTGTTTTGGACGGACAGCCGACATTCAAATTAATCTCATCGTATCCCATGATCTTCAGCTCTTTTGCAGCTTTTACAAATTCCTCCGGTTTCTTTGTCAGTATTTGAGGAACCAAAGGAATTCCCGGATTATTTTCCGGCAAAACATCCAGGAGCTCTCTTGTCCGAAAGGTTCTCCTGCCGTTGGGCATAAGAAATGGTGTAAAGTATTTATCAATTTCTCCGAAACATTCTTCATAGGCGTTTCGATAATGATAAATTGTAATTCCCTCCATTGGCGCAAAGTAAAACTTCATTTTCTCTATCCTCCGATGTCTGTACTTTTTTGGGAAAATATGCTATGATCCCTTATGTATCTGTGTTTGCAGATCTATCAATAGAACACTTTAGAAAGGTTCCTCTATGTTAGAAATCATAAAATCAATCAATGATACTGTCAATAACTTTATCTGGGGAGTTCCCGCTATGGTCTGTATTATCGGCGTCGGACTTTTATTAAGTTTTCGGACAAGATTTCTCCAGATTCGTAAATTTCCCTATGCGCTCAAAGAAACCATCGGACGAATTTTCCAGAAGCAAACTGCCCGCGAAGGTTCCATGACCCCATTTCAAGCTGTTTGTACGGCTTTGGCTGCAACCGTTGGTACAGGAAATATTGCAGGAGTTGCCGGCGCCATCGCCATAGGCGGTCCCGGTGCGGTTTTCTGGATGTGGGTTTCTGCATTTCTTGGAATGTGTACTAAATTTTCGGAAGTTACTCTGGCTGTTCATTTCAGAGAACGAAATCCTCAGGGAGATTACGTTGGCGGACCAATGTATTACATCAAAAACGGTCTGAGCAAGCGCTGGCACTGGCTTGCATATCTTTTTTCTGCCTTCGGTATCTTAACTGTCTTCGGAACCGGAAATGCAACCCAGGTCAACACAATTACCACTGCAGTGAACTCCGCTCTTTTAAATTTTGACCTCATTTCTGATGCGGCACTCCCTGCAAGCAATCTGATCATCGGCATTCTTTGTGCCGTTCTTGTGGGATTGATCCTTTTGGGCGGCGTCAAAAGAATCGGACAGGTTACAGAACGACTCGTTCCGTTTATGGCAATTATTTATATTCTTTTATCTCTCGGAGTGATCATTTTTCATATTGAAAAAGTCCCGGAAGTTTTGTATTCTATAATTAACGGAGCGTTCCATCCCTCTTCTGTCACCGGAGGATTGGTCGGAAGCTTTTTCCTGAGCATGAAAAAAGGAGTTGCCAGAGGAATTTTTTCCAATGAAGCCGGTCTTGGTACCGGTTCCATCGCACACGCCTGTGCAGATACCAAAGAACCGGTAAAACAGGGATTATTCGGTATCTTTGAAGTATTCACTGACACCATCCTTATCTGTACGATGACTGCCCTTGTAATTTTATGCAGTCAGGTTCCAATTACCTACGGTGTTGATGCCGGTGCAGAACTTACAATATCAGGATTTACTGCAACTTACGGAAACTGGATTTCTGTTTTTACAGCGGTTGCACTGTGCTGCTTTGCTTTTTCTACCATCATTGGATGGGGTCTTTACGGGGCACGCTGCATCGAATTCCTGTTCTCTGTGAAAATAATCAAACCATTTATGGTCGTCTACTCTCTGGTAGCTGTTCTCGGCGCTACTGTTGATCTCGGCATGCTCTGGAGTATTGCAGAAACTTTTAATGGCTTGATGTCCATTCCGAACCTGATTGCCCTGTTCCTGTTATCGGGAACGGTTGCCCGCCTGGTGAGAGAATATTTTTCAAAAAAGGTGCTCCCATAACTTTTTAATTACAAATCAGCGAGGTAAAAATAATGAAAGAAATGAAACCAATCAAAGAAGGCAAAGTCCGTGAGATTTATGACAATGGCGACAGCCTGATCATGGTTGCAACAGATCGCATCAGTTGTTTTGATGTTATCTTAAAAAATGATGTCACAAAAAAAGGAACCGTTTTAACACAAATGTCTAAATTCTGGTTTGATATGACAGAAGATATTCTTCCGAATCATATGCTTTCTGTCGATGTCAAAGATATGCCGGAATTTTTCCAGCAGGATCGTTTTGACGGAAACAGCATGATGTGCCGCAAGTTAGAAATGCTGCCGGTTGAATGCATTGTGCGCGGATACATTACCGGAAGCGGCTGGGCAAGCTATCAGGATAATGGAACGGTATGCGGAATTCAGCTTCCGGAAGGATTAAAGGAATCTGATAAGCTCCCGGAACCAATTTACACACCGTCTACCAAAGCAGAGCTTGGCGATCATGATGAAAATATTTCCTTTGAGCAAAGCATTGATGTGTTGGAAAAACAATTTCCTGGAAAAGGACAGGAATACGCAGAAAAGCTTCGCGACTATACCATTGCTCTTTATAAAAAATGCGCAGATTACGCTTTGAGCCGCGGCATTATCATTGCCGATACAAAATTTGAATTTGGTTTAGATGAAAATGGAGAGATTGTTCTTGGGGATGAAATGCTGACTCCAGACAGCTCCCGCTTTTGGCCGGCAGAGGGTTATGAACCAGGTCATGGACAACCTTCCTTCGACAAACAGTTTGCCCGCGACTGGCTGAAGCAAAATGACCATGATTGGAAGCTTCCTCAGGATATCGTTGACAAAACCATCCAAAAATACCTGCAGGCATACGAACTTTTGACTGGTGAAAAGCTTTAACATAAACTTATAGATATTACTTTTGCAAAAAGGTGTCCGGCGGATTTTCCGCTGAACACCTTTTGTTATGATATGGAAAAGTTCTCACTTTCCTTCTTCGGTTTTTAACTTTTTGTAAAGACATATTTTTTCCCATGAGAAAGTGACGGTTCAAACCGATAGCCATCCCATTGAAATTCTTTCAGCGGTTCCGGTGTCTCTATGCGGTTCTTCACGATATACCGAACCATCTGACCTCTCGCCATCTTTGCCCACGCCACAATGGTTTTTAATTTTCCGTTTCTCATAGTTAAAAACTCCACATCCAGAAAAGGATCTTCCGGTCTTAGGTATCTGCGGATGGTTTTTGCATATTCCTCTGACGCCAGATTCACCACAAGATCTCCTTTTTGATACAGTTCTTCATAGAGATCTTTTTCCCAGAAGCGATACAGCGTTGGTGTTAGAATATAAATAGTACAAAATAAACATGACCATTTTCAATAAATCGTAT
>NZ_BAAJCL010000011.1:0-97775 GCF_057535655.1 Anaerostipes stercorihominis
CCACATTTACTCTGTTCCTACAAAAGTGATAGTTATTAGATTTTGCTTTATTTTGCAAGCTTATCTATCAGAACCTAGCATTATATGTGATTTCTGTCCGTCAGACCAGAGGTTTGCTTACAGCTTCTTTCAGATTTTGCCTCACGACAAACACCCTTGCTGTTCAGCTATACACTTCCCACTATCTGGGCATGTTCGGGACTTACACCCGTTAGAGTTTGCCCATGCTGGGCAAACAAAAGTAGCGCGGCGGATATGCTCATCCTTGTGGGATGCCAGCATACCTCCTCCGGATGTGGTAATAATTTTATTCCCGTTAAAAGAAAACGCTGCCATCTCTCCAAAATTTCCCGTCTGCACTCCTTTATAGGACGCCCCCAGACTCTCTGCGGCATCTTCAATAACCGGAACGTCATATTCTCTGCAAATTTTCAGAATTTCATCCATTTTGGCAGGTGTTCCGTACAAATGCGTTACCAAAACCGCCTTGGCATCGGGATGATCTGTCAATGCACGCTTTAAAGCTTTTGGTGACATATTCCATGTATCCGGCTCAGCATCCACAAATACCAGTTTCCCTCTCTCATAAGCGACCGGATTCGCCGTTGCGGAAAACGTTAAGGACGGGCAGATCACTGTATCCCCATCGGATACTCCCAATAATTTTACAGCCAAATGAAGCGCCGCCGTTCCGGCGCTTAAAGCGCTGCAATGCGCAATACCGGTGTATTGCTCCATTTCCCGTTCAAATTGATCCACATTGGGGCCAAGGGGCGCTATCCAATTTGTATCAAACGCTTCCTGTACAAATTTTTGTTCCTCTCCGTGCATCGTCGGCGATGCCATATAGATCCGATCTTTCATATTCCTATTCCCCATTCCTCTGAAATGTATATTCTGGTACCAGTTTCTTTACAATTTGACGAATCTCCGGTTTCTCTGAAAAAGCAGCCTGTTCCAGCTCTCCCAGCAGAATTCCGAATTTTGTCTGTTCCATCATGGCAGGACTGCCAATGAAAATTCTCTTATTTGCTGTTTCTTTTTTATTTTCCTCATCGATTAGCAGCTCTTCATAAAGCTTTTCTCCCGGTCTTAGTCCGGTAAATTGAATTTCAATATCTTCTCCCGGTGTTAATCCAGAAAGACGAATCATATTTTCCGCAAGATCTAATATTTTCACCGGCTCTCCCATATCCAAAATAAAGATTTCTCCTCCTTTGGCATAAGCTCCTGCCTCTAACACTAAACTGACTGCCTCAGGTATAGTCATAAAATAACGGATAATATCCGGATGTGTTACGGTTACCGGACCGCCCTCCTCAATCTGTTTTCGGAATAAAGGAACAACGCTTCCATTGCTTCCCAGAACATTTCCAAAACGAACAGCTACAAATTGTATCATACAAAGTGTTCATGCTCTGTACAACCATTTCACAAATTCGTTTGGAAGCTCCCATAATATTTGTCGGTCGCACTGCTTTGTCAGTAGAAATCAATACCATTTTTTTGACTCCGTGAATTCCAGCTTCTTTTGCAACGTTTAAAGTCCCAAACACATTATTTTTAATTGCATCATGAGGGCTGTCCTCCATTAACGGTACATGTTTATGAGCCGCGGCATGAAATACGATTTCCGGCCGGTATTGTGCAAAAATATTATGAATTCTTAAATGGTTCTGCACAGAAACAATTAAAACCTTGACTTGCAGCTGCGGATATTTCCGATTCAGTTCCATCTGCAAGGTGTAAGCATTATTTTCGTAATTATCAATGATAATTAAACGTTTGGGATGATAAGCAGCTACCTGACGGCAAATCTCGCTTCCGATAGAACCTCCGCCTCCGGTTACCATTACCACATGATCCTTTACATAGTTCATAATCGAAGGAAGATTTAACTTAATGGTTTCCCTTCCCAGCAAATCTTCGATCTGCACTTCTCTCAGCGCCGATGCTGTCACATCGCTGTTAATCAGCTGATATAATCCCGGAAGAATCTTCAGATGACATCCGGTTTGTTTACAAATTTCCAAAATTGCTTTTCGGTCTCTGGGTGCCAGCGTCGGAATGGCAACCATAATTTCTTCGATCTGATAGCGCAGTGCATACCTCAAAATTGCGTTGCGATTCCCTACAATCGGAACGCCTCCCAGATACATCCCCTTCTTGTTGGGATCATCATCAATGATACATTTTATTTTTTTATTTACATAAGAGCTGTTCTGAATTTCATTTAAAATAATATGCCCTGCTTCGCCGGCTCCAATCAGCATGACCGCAACCTCTTTGTGCTCTATATGCTTCATTGTAATCGGTCCTCTGCCCCGCACAATTCGAAAAGAAAGACGAGTAAGCATCGTCCCTAAAAGAAAATAGATCGTATACAAAAAATAATAACTTCTCGAAATTTCCCATGTTAACAGATGCAGTCCGACAATCTGGAAAATACATGTTAAAAACACAGCTTTCACAATGTTAAAAAAGTCTGTAACTCCCGCAAACCTCCATTGACTGGAATATAATCGAAACGCCGCAAAAATCACAACCGTGCAGAAAATGTTCAGCGGCATATAATTTCTCACAGTTTCCAAAAAGGCAGAAGCAATCTGCGATGGATAAAATTCAAATCTGGACAGCAGCGCCAGATAAGACGAAATACCCATTGTGAAAACATCCAAAAGAAACAAAAAAATAAACCATCTTTTTTTTCGGATGATATCTTTTATTTTCATAATTATCTCAATTCCTCTTTTTTCTTTCTTAACTCTATAACTTGTTTTATTATACCACTTTCCCTGCTTATTTCCCACTTCCATCCCCGCCGTATTTCATCCGTTTTTAAATCGGAAGTTCTCTCTGCTGACAGCATTGAGATTTGATGTTTGGACACTGAAATTTCTGCTCTCCGTATTTTCCCCAAAATCTCCCCGTCCATGTGCAAATATTGAGGTTTCTGTGTTTGGATTTTTATGGAAGTACATCTCTTGATATGAATTCCTCGATATCCCCCATGTTCCCCTTTGAGCGCTTTCATCAGAAGAAACGGCACTTTTCGTTTGGGCACATTTGCAACGATACAAACATCCAGAGCTCCGTCTCTCGGGTCTGCCATCGGACAAAACGGAATGCCGCCTCCTTCATATGGCAAGTTATGTACAGATAAAAACAAAATATTTTTTACAAATACTTTTCGCTTTCCATCCAGCTCAATTTCTGCCTGAAACACTTTCGCTTTGCAGAATGTGCGAAGTCCACTGAACAAATAGATCAGCTTCCCAAGATGCAGAAAATTCAGAACACCTTTGGATGATGAATGATTGACTCTGTCACAAATTTCCGCATCAAATCCCACGCCTGCGCTGACCATAAATTTTCCGTTCCCGCAATCTGACCGAACGCAGCCATAGTCTATGGCATCTTGTTTCACCGGATGCAAAATTGATTCCAGTTGTCTGACCGGATCAGTATTCCATCCCATCCCTCTGGCAAAGTCATTTCCGGAACCTACGGGAAGATAGCCGAGCTGTACTTGCTCTGTGCTCCCAAGCCCGGAAAGCACCTGATGAAGCGTTCCATCGCCTCCTACGACAACAATTTTCACCGTTTTTCTTAATTTACTTAATTTTTCTGCAATTTTCTTTGCATCGGATGGCTTCCTTGTTATAAATTCCCGGAATTTTATCTGTTCTTCTATCAGAATGGATTTTAACTGTTCCCAGACTTTTCTTCCCATCCTCGATCCTGCATTGGGATTGATCATAAAGTAATACATGATAAACTCCTTTCCAGAGATTATAATCACCGGAAGCGCCAGAAGGCACACTCCGGGATTGAAGTGGCGCCAAGGTCTGGGACAGACCCGGATCTTGACTCATCACTATCACAAAAACGCTCCCACAATTTCTTATGGGAGCTGTCTCAAAGGCTATATATTCAATTAAACATGAATTTCTGCTGTCATTCCAAGCACGTCTTGATTGTCATCTAAAATCGGTTGTATCACTTCCCGAATAAATTCTTCTGTCTGCTGCGGCGCCCGCCCTACAAAATTCTCCGGTTTCATAATTGACTGAAGCTGTTCCATGGTCATGCCAAAAGAATCGTCCGCTGCAATTCTTTCCAACAGATCATTTGCTTTTCCTTCTTCTTTCACAACTTTTCCAGCTGCCATAGAATGTACACGAATTTTTTCATGGAGCTCCTGACGATCTCCTCCTGCTTTTACGGCATCCATCATAATATTTTCAGTTGCCATAAACGGAAGCTCGCTCATAAGACGACTTTCAATTACTTTCGGATATACAACCAGTCCATCTACAACATTTAAGTAAAGGTCCAAAATGCCGTCAACGGCAAGAAATCCTTCCGGCACAGACAGACGTTTATTGGCAGAATCGTCTAACGTTCTCTCAAACCATTGAGTCGAAGCCACCAAAGCCGGATTCATGGCGTCTGCCATGACATAATCCGCCAGCGATGCAATTCTCTCACTTCTCATTGGATTTCTCTTATATGCCATAGCGGAGGAACCAATCTGATTTTTTTCAAATGGCTCTTCCACCTCTTTTAAATGCTGAAGAAGCCGGATATCATTGGAAAACTTATGAGCAGACTGAGCAATCTGACTCAGTACATTGATAACACGGGAGTCAATCTTTCTGGAATACGTCTGACCAGATACTGGCTGGCATTTCTCAAAGCCCATTTTTTCTGCAATCATTCCGTCAATTTTCTTAATGGTTTCATGATCTCCCTCAAAAAGCTCCAGAAAGCTTGCCTGCGTTCCTGTGGTGCCTTTGGAACCGAGAAGACGCATATTTTCAATGACGTGATCCAGATCTTCCAGATCATAGACCAAATCCATCAGCCATAAAGACGCTCTTTTCCCTACTGTTGTAGGCTGCGCCGGCTGAAAATGGGTAAACCCAAGGGTCGGAAGCTCCTTATATTTCATCGCAAACTTTGATAATTCATTGATGACATTTAACAGCTTCTTCCGAACAAGCTTCAAAGCCTCTGTCATAATAATAATATCTGTATTATCCCCCACATAGCAGGAAGTAGCGCCCAAGTGAATAATCCCCTTTGCCTTTGGACACTGCATACCATATGCATATACATGAGACATTACATCATGGCGCACTAATTTTTCACGCTCTTTTGCCACCTCATAATTAATATCCTCTGCATGCGCCTTTAACTCATCAATCTGTTCCTGCGTAATATCAAGTCCTAATTCTTTCTCGGTTTCTGCGAGAGCAATCCAAAGTTTTCTCCACGTTTTAAATTTCTTATCCGGTGAAAAAATGTACTGCATCTCTTTGCTTGCATAGCGCTCTGATAATGGGCTCTGGTAACGATCGTTCATAAACAACTCCTTATCTTTCATAGTCTCCACGAATATTTCGTGTCGGTGGTTCCATCGGATACTTGCCGGAAAAACAGCCCTTGCAGATCGGCAGTCCTCTCACCATCTCTGTCAGACGTTCTTCTCTTAAATATCCTAAAGTATCTGCTCCAATAATCTGGCAAATCTCATTGATTGAGCGGTTATAAGCGATTAACTGTTCCCGCTCCGGTATATCTGTGCCGAAATAGCATGGCCATAAAAACGGCGGAGAACTAATTCTTACATGAACTTCTTTTGCTCCTGCAGCTCGAAGCATAGATACAATCCGGTCACTGGTGGTTCCCCGGACAATGGAATCATCAATCATAATGATCCGCTTTCCTTCCACGGCTTCTCTCAGCACATTTAACTTAATCTGTACACTGGATTCACGACTGCTTTGTCCCGGCTTAATAAAGGTGCGGCCCACATAAGAGTTTTTCACAAACGCCGTCCCATATGGAATTCCGGATTCCAAGGAATATCCCAATGCCGCGGCATTTCCGGATTCCGGTACCCCAACCACCAGATCAGCTTCCACCGGCGAATCCATTGCAAGATATTTTCCTGCCTGAATGCGAGAGTGATAGACTCCGACTCCGTCAATCTCGCTGTCCGGTCTTGCGAAATAAATATATTCAAACACACAGCGTGCCGTCTGATCCTGCGGCAGACACATACTGCAGTCCGATTGAATTCCGTCTTTTGTAATGGTTACAATCTCCCCGGGAATGACATCGCGGATAAATTCTGCTCCGATCGTATCCAGTGCACAGCTTTCTGACGCCAGAATAAATGCATTGTCCCTTCTTCCGATACAAAGCGGTTTAAATCCATAAGGATCTCTCGCCCCGATCAGCTTCCTCGGAGACATCACAATCAGTGAATATGCTCCCTGAATCTTATGCATAGCCTTTGCAACCGCTTTTTCAATCGAAGATGTATTCACTCGCTCTCTTGCAATATGATAAGCAATCACTTCTGAATCAATGGTTGTCTGAAATATTGCCCCTGTCTGTTCCAATTCCTCTCGAAGCTCCAATGCATTGATCAAATTTCCATTATGAGCCAGTCCGAGAATTCCTTTCACATAGTTTAACACCAACGGCTGGGCATTCTCCGGCACACTCTCTCCTGCCGTGGAATATCTGACATGTCCCACACCGATATCTCCCTTTAACTCATGAAATGAATCCGGGGTAAATACCTCATTGCAAAGTCCCATTCCTTTGTGTGTCTTTACATTACGCTTTGGACCTTCCGTATTGGAAACTGCAATTCCGCAGCTCTCCTGTCCCCTGTGCTGCAATGCGAATAATCCGTAATAAATCGTAGATGCTACGTCGTTTCCATCAAAATCATAGATTCCAAAAACTCCGCACTCTTCACCCAGCTTGTCAAAGTTCTCTCTGCTCATTCTACTTTCAGACCTTTCTGTTCATGTAATCTTTAGTGTCTCAAATTACTCGTTCTAGATCATACCATATTCTTTTTCAATCTGCAAGACGCTCTAATCCCGATTTTCCTTTAAAAGTGTCGTATCCGGCGGAATCTCTCCCCGCTTTAATTTCACATAAATAATTCGTTCCACCGATTCATCAATCCTTGATTCGCTGATCTCACCTTTTTTAACGGCCTGCCGAACTGCTTGATACGCTTCTTTCAAATCCTCCGGCATCACAATCAGATCCGCTCCCGCCTTCACTGCTTTTACCGCGGCTTCTGCCGATGTGTAATTATCTGTAATTGCTTTCATATTCATGGCATCTGTCATAACGATTCCTTTGTACTCCAGCTCTTCTCTCAAAATGTCATGAATCACACGATAACTTAAGCTGGAAGGCTCTTTCTCATCGGTTACATTGCTGAGCATCAAATGAGATACCATAATCGCATCTGCCTTTGCCTTAATTCCTGCTTTAAACGGTTCAAAATCTGTCTTGCGAAGAGTCTCAATATTCTGTTTTGTCTCCACTCCGCTGCGATGGGTATCTCCACTGGTGTCTCCGCTCCCTGGAAAATGCTTCAAGGTCGCTGAAAGCTGTTCCTTTTGCATATGTTTCACCAAAATCGAGACAATCTCTGATACCTTCGACGCATCGGAACCGAAACTGCGGTCTCCGATCTCCGTGTTATTTTCATTGGTCAAAACATCTGCTACCGGAGCAAGGTTCATATTAAAGCCAAGCTCTTTCAGCTCTTTACTCTGAGTTCTGCCCATTTCCGCAATCTGATCCTCATCATAAGTTTCCCCAATTTCCCTGGCAGAAGGATACTGTGTCATCCCCATTTTTTGATTGGACGCCGCTCTTGAGACACTTCCTCCCTCTTCATCCACTGCGAGAAACAGCGGAACATAGGACGCCCTTTGAAGTTCCTTTGTCAGCTTCTTTGTCTGTTCGGGCGTCCGGATATTTTTTGAAAATAAAAGAATCCCTCCTACAGGATATTTTTTCAAGGTCTCCTTCATCTGATCTGTCACTGCCGTCTGATTTTTGCCTTCCGACGTATCCAGCGAATACAAAGAAACCGTAAACAACTGTCCGATCTTATTTTTTAAAGACATCTCCTTGGTAATATCTTCCGACATCCCCTCTAACGTTGCTTCATCCAAATCCTCTGTTTTTAGCTTTTCCTCCTTCTTGTCTTTTCCGCAGCCCGTCAGACACAGCAAAGTCAAGATGAACAGCAAGCCCTTCCAATATTTCTTCATCATCCGGTATCCTTTCGTAAATTCTACAAATATTATACCTTATCGAGCAAAGCTCGTCCAGTGCGCAGCGCTATGCATTTACGAGTACCCCAGAGGGTATACCTTATCGAGCAAAACTCGTCCAGTGCGCAGCGCTATGCATTCACGAATGCCCCAGAGGGTATTTTGCAGAGTATTTTTGTAATATAGGAAAGTTTTGACTTTCCTATATTACAAAAAGAAACTCTTCCAGACAGGATGATCTGAAAGAGTTTCCCCAAAATGTATGTCTCAGAATATGCAGTCCTCTAAAAGCAACCATGTATCAGACCTTTCATGAAAGGATTCCAGTCCCTCAATCGGGAAGTGTCCCTGCATATCTTTGACATATTTTTAGTATATACTCTTATATAAGTTTTTTCCACTGATATTTGCAAATTTCTCAATTTTTTTCATATTCTATAATATATTGACAATCTTCTATTCCAAATATTGTGGAAATTGCACAGTAACTTTAAATTGATCTCCATTAATTTTGATCTCAAACGTGCCTCCGCAGTTTTTTGTAAAGCTGTCGGCAATAGAAAGACCCAATCCGTTTCCCTCACTGGTTCTGGATTTTTCAGCTCTTGCAAACCGTTCCATAATTTCTTCTTCTGTAAAATCCATCTCATAGGATGCTGTATTCATAACTTCCAATTTTATTTTTGAAGCTTCCTCTGTGATTCTAATAAAAATCCGAGTTCCTTGAAGCGAATACTTTAATGCGTTTTCAATGATATTTTGTACGACTCTGTACATCCGGTTTACATCTCCGAGAAATCTTGTCTGCTCGCTTGTACACTGGAATCGTATCTCAAACCCGGAATCATGAATCTGATCCTCCATATCTCCCAGAGTCTGCTCAATTAATCTTTTCATATCCATTGGCTCAAGCTCCACCTTTGCGTCTCCGCTGGTAGATTTCGCAAGTTCAAAAAGATCTGCTATAATATGCTTTAACCGCTCTGTTTTTTGATTCAGAATCTTTACATAATCCTTTGCCTCCCCGGACAGACTCGGATCCCGGCTCAATAAATCCACATATCCGATAATGGAGGTCAAAGGTGTTTTCAAATCATGGGAAACGTTGGTAATCAAATCTATTTTCATCCGCTCACCCTTCATCTGAGTTTCCAAAGCCTTTTCCATACCATTTCCGATGTTGGTCAGTTTCTTGCTGTACTCATAGTATGCCGAATCACGGTCAAGGTCCGCCTCTGCTGATAACTTCCCATCCGAAATCTGCTGAATTTGCTCCATTAGCTTTGATAAATCCAATTGTTCTCTGGCATATTTATCGGAATACTCGTTTAGCTTATAAATTCCAAAACCTCCGAGAACTGCAAATATGATTCCCATTCCTCCGGTGGCACCCGTAGAAAGAATGCAGCAAAGAATAAACACAAGCAGGAAAATTCGCACTGCCCGGTACTGCCTGATTCGGTCCTGTGCATGCTGCTCTGAAAAAGACATCGCCTGATATTCCAAACTCCTGCGTTCTCTTTCTTTCCGAAACCATCTCCTGAAATATCCAAGACACAGCGTAGAATCCAATAATTTTCTTTGTTTCACTCTCCATACCGTGGTCTGCAGACATACTGCAAACAGAGAAATCACCGCCGGCATTGCGATGCTGCACAGCATCATTGCCAGCTCTGCCTCTGTTCCCCCGCCGCTGCCTGACGCATACCGTACAGTAAATTCCCAAACGGCAAAATACAGTCCGCCCGCACATCCGAGAAGCGCACCTGACGCAATCACAACCGCTTCCCACCAGATACGATCCAGCCAGCAAAAGAATCTGGTCCGTTTCTTCTGAAATGCAAATAGAATGATCAAAAGCAAAAGCCCCAGCACTTCCACCGCACCAATCACTACAAAACTTTTCAAAGAAGAAATCAGTGTATTCTGCGCCTGATCGTAAACATCCTCCATGATCTCAATTGCTTTCGGCGTTAATTTTACAGAAATCTGCCCAGACTCCAGACGCCAGCCGGCGTCATCGTTGATCAGCAGATTCCCCGGAACCTCCAACGGTATATACGGTTCTCCCGAAAATATATAAAAATAGGAGGCATCCCCTGTTATATAATTTCCCCACGAAACAAACCTTCCCTGACGATCCAGCTTCTCATTTTTATTTCTGCTGATTTTCAAAGTTGAGCTTGTTCCGCCCTGCTCCCCTTCTTTTGCCCCGCCATAGACAAAAGATTTTTTTTGCTGCTTTCTTCCGTAGGGCTTTATCACAAGCTCCGCCTTAACTCTTGATTCCTTGGCAATTTCCTCTAATTTTTTCTTTGAAATCCCACAAGAAACATCACTTCCCCCAATCAGCTCTTCTTGTTCTGCCCATAGCTCCACTAAATCCGACTGGATCTGAGTCTTATATCCTGCATTATCCTCAAAGGAGTCCAGCGAAGCATATTCTGCCCCTGACGATGCAATCGCATTGCATTCCATCAATCCATAGATTCCTGCCGCCGACATCATGACAAGAACAGCCGCAATGCAAATCGTATTAATCCATTTTTTCCATTTTATATCCAATTCCCCACACCACCTTCAAATATCTGGGATTTTTTGTGTCAATTTCTATTTTCTCACGAATTCTGCGAATGTGAACCATTACTGTATTTTCCGTTGCATAGGCTTCCTCCTCCCACACCCGCTCATAAATTTCATCTGCGGAAAATACTCTCCCAAGATTTCTCATCAGCAAAGAAACAATCTTATATTCTGTTGCGGTAAGCTTCACCGACTCTCCATCCACAAGAATTTGTTTGCCTTCCAGATCAAGAATTAATCCGCCGTTTACAATTCGCTGCCCGCTAGAAGCTGTCGTATTCATACTTCCAAGCTGCATATATCTTCTCAATTGTGATTTTACCCTTGCCACCAGTTCATCCGGCCGAAACGGCTTGCTGATATAATCGTCTGCTCCCATTGACAATCCCAAAATTTTATCACTCTCCTCCGTTTTGGCAGATAAAATGATAATCGGAATATTTTTGCTCTCTCGAATTTTCATCGTCGCAGACAGTCCGTCCATTCTGGGCATCATAACATCAATGATCAAAAGCTTTACATCATGTTCCATCAGACAATCCATAGCTTCCAGTCCGTCATAAGCAGTGAGAATTTCATACCCCTCCATTTCCAAACGTTTTTTAATTGCCCCAACAATTTCTCTGTCATCGTCTACAACCAGAATCTTTGGCTGACCCATAATTTTCCTCCTTCTCGTTGATACTTCTATTCTATCAGCAATTTCTTTATTTTTTCGGATACAAATCTTTCATATTTCTTACATTTCGTCAAGCCTTTCAAATAGCGAACCGTAAAAAAATCTCCCTTTATCATAACAAAAAAAGAAGCTGACGCAAAGAACGAACAACTTCTTTCTGAAATCCATATTCGACGATCCTGTTTTTCTTTTCCCAAAAGCCATGCCGCAGCGAAGGATGTAAACGCCACCGCAAGAAGAACTCCGAGACTTAACAACAGTCCCTGCATGATTTTACTAATCTGACATTTTTATTCTGTACGCATTCTCTCTGCAATTGCTTTAATAAAATCCTCACTGTTTACTGCATTCACAGTTTCGAGGGTTGTAATCAAAGCTAAATCCTTTGTCATCGTTCCTGCTTCAATGGTATCTAACGTTGCCTTTTCAAGCCGGTCGGCAAAATCCATTAATTCCTTATTTCCATCCAGTTCTCCGCGTTTGCGAAGCGCTCCGGTCCATGCAAAAATCGTTGCCACAGAATTTGTGGATGTTTCTTCCCCTTTTAAGTGCTTATAGTAATGACGCTGTACCGTTCCATGGGCAGCTTCATACTCGTAATAACCATGCGGCGAAACAAGAACCGACGTCATCATTGCCAGGGACCCGAACGCAGAAGAAACCATGTCGCTCATAACATCTCCGTCATAATTCTTACAAGCCCAGATAAATCCGCCCTCAGCTTTCATAACACGGGCAACTGCATCATCAATCAGCGTATAAAAATACTCAATCCCTGCTGCTTCAAACTGAGCTGCATATTCCCCATCATAAATTTCCTGGAAAATATCTTTGAATGTGTGATCGTATTTTTTAGAAATTGTATCCTTTGTGGCAAACCAGAGATCCTGTTTGGTATCCAGCGCATATTTAAAACAGCTTCTCGCAAAGCTTTCAATGGATTCATCCACATTATGCATTCCCTGAAGAATTCCCGGTCCGTCAAATGTATGAATGGTTTCCCGAATTTCGTTTCCATTTGCATCGGTAAACACAAGCTCTGCTTTTCCTGCTCCCGGCGCCTTCATTTCAACGCCTTTGTATACATCTCCATACGCATGTCTGGCAATGGTAATCGGTTTCTTCCATTTGCTGACAGTTGGCTCGATTCCCTTCACCGTAATCGGTGCACGGAACACAGTTCCATCCAAAATCGCCCGGATGGTTCCGTTCGGACTCTTCCACATTTCTTTCAAATCGTACTCATCCATGCGCGCCGCATTTGGCGTAATGGTTGCGCATTTTACAGCGACACCGTATTTCTTTGTTGCCTGTGCGGAATCAAAAGTTACTTGATCGTTGGTTTCATTTCTGTGCTCTAACCCCAAATCATAATATTCCGTTTTTAAATCAATAAATGGCAGCAGCAGCTCTTCTTTGATCATCTTCCAAAGAATCCTTGTCATTTCATCTCCGTCCATTTCAACCAATGGGGTTGTCATCTGAATTTTGCTCATGGTTGTCCTCCTCATCGTATTCGGTACATATGCTCCATCCTCTTGTCTGAATTTCCTTTCAGACTATTAGGCTATATTATAGCGAAAAAACAGGCTTCTGTAAATAAATGTACAAAAAAAGAAGCAATTTTACATGATAAAGCATCAAAGCATAAAACAAACATCTATTAATTAAATACCAAAAAAGCACAGTCGTCCGACTATGCCTTTTGGTACAACTTCCCTTCCTTTTCTTGGAATACATTTTAATATAAATATTATATTTCTTTCCGTGCAATATGCTCTGTATGGAGAAGTTGATGCGCTTTTGGAGAGTTTGGCGCAGCCAGCTCCTTCTGATAAAGGGCTGTAATATCCGGATTTTCATGGGAAAATCTCAACTTGGCATTCTGATCCAGAAAATATAGATTCTCTCCTCTCTCTTCCGCCAGCTCACACCCCTCGTGAATCGGCTGCCCGCCTCCTCCGGAGCAGCCGCCCGGACAGGCCATCACTTCCACAAATTGATACTTCACTTCTTTGTTTTTTACAGCCTCCATCAAATCCCTCGTGTTCTTTAAACCACTGACCACAGCGATGGCAATTTCATTTCCGGCAATCTTAAATTTTGCCTCCTTCCAGCCGTCTCTTTCGCACCCTCGCACCTCCTGAAATGCATCGACCTCCGGATTTTCTCCTGTTACCAGATAATACGCAGATCTGAGCGCAGCCTCCATCACACCTCCGGTTGCCCCGAAAATGACCCCGGCTCCGGTTCCTTCCGCAAACGGCTGATCGAACTCTGTAATTTGCAGTGTCTTGGGATCAATATGATCCGCCTGAATCAGTCGGTCCAGTTCCCTTGTAGTTAAAACGCAGTCCACTTCTTTCCCGGCATACTCCTTATAATATAAATCCATTTCCTTCTCTGCTTTTTTTGCCAGACAAGGCATAATGGAAACCGTAAATAAATTCTCCGGTTTGACTCCGATTTTCTCGGCAAAAATACCTTTCATCACTGCACCAAACATTTGCTGAGGCGATTTTGCAGTAGAAAGTCTTCCCACCATTTCCGGGTACTGGCTTTTGATAAAACGAATCCAGCCCGGGCAGCAGGATGTAAACATCGGATATTCTTCGAGATCCCCTGCTTGTAAACGATTCAGAAACTCCGTTCCCTCCTCCATAATTGTTAAATCTGCAGAAAATGTCGTGTCAAACACGTAGTCCGCTCCCATTCTCCGAAGTGCATCTGCAATTTTCCTGACATCCGCCTCCTGTCTTGTTAATCCCAGTGATTCTCCCCATGCAGTTCTCACCGCCGGCGCTACCTGAACCGCAACCACTTTCTTCGGATCTGCAAGAGCGCGATAAAACTCGTCGGTGTCATCTCTCTCTCTTAATGCTCCTGTCGGACAATGGGTAATACACTGACCGCAAAGCGCACAATCTGCTTCCCGGATTTCACGATTTCCCGAAACCCCAACCGTTGTTCGAGAGCCGGTTCCAATCACATCCCAAATATGCATCCCCTGAACTTTATCACAAATTTGAATGCACCGCATGCATTTCATACATTTATTTGCATCTCGAATCAGAGGATATTTTGTATCCCACTCCTGGAGCGTCAGCTCTTTTTTATATGGATTATCTACAATATTTAAATCATTTGCAATGGCTTGAAGACTGCAGTTCCTGCTTCGGACGCAATTCATGCAATTTCCGTCATGCTGGGACATAATCATAGAAACCGTATCTCTTCGGTTTCTCCGCACTTTGGGACTGTTGGTAAAAATGACCATTCCTTCTTCTGCCACATTATTGCAGGAAGTCACCAGCCGGTTCTGCCCCTGAACTTCCACCACGCAAACACGGCACGCGCCAATCTCGTTGATATCTTTCAAAAAACAAAGTCTCGGAATTGTAATATTTAACAATGCAGCCGCATCCATAATTGTCGTACCTTCCGGCACTGAAACCTTTCTATGGTCGATGGTGATATTTACCATTTCATATCCCTCCCTCCTTTAAAAACGCCAAAGCCAAAGTGGTCGCAGCGCAGACATCTGGATGCCTCCTGACAGGCTTCCCTCTTCGTCATACAATTTTCTACGCCTTCAAAATCAAGAACTCTCTCTCCCGCCTCTCTTTCTGTCAGATTCACTCTTCCACAAGACGGTTTATCTTCGGCTTTCGGTTCCGGAACCAAGACTCCGGAAGTAATTTCATGATGATATCCTAGATATTCGTCAATATTGGCAGCGATTACTTTTCCCGCCGCAATGGCAGAAATTACCGTAGACGGTCCCGTAGCACAGTCCCCGCCGGCAAATACCCCCGGCATCTTATCAAAACCGCCGAATTTTTCCGTGTTGATTCTTCCCCGCTGAACCGGTACTCCGGCTTCCTCAAAGTGCTGATACTCGATATCCTGCCCAATTGCAACAATCAGACACTGACACGGAATCAGCTGATCCTTTTCTCCCGTTGATTTTACACTGGCTCTTCCGTCTTGAATTTCACTAATCATTTGCGGTGTTACCCAAATTCCCTTGACATTGCCATCCTGATCTTTTTCAATTTTGGAAGGCGCCATCAAGGTCCTGATTTCCACTCCTTCCGCTTCTGCTCCGCGGATTTCATCCGGAAGCGCCGTCATATCTGCCACTCTTCTGCGGTAAACGATGCTGACTTTTTTCGCTCCAAGCCGGACTGCGGTGCGTACTGCATCCATCGAAACGTTTCCGCCTCCAATTACTGCAACTTCTTTTCCTTCCAAATGATCCTGTGTACCGTGACCGACATTTCTAAGAAATTGCACTGCCGAAATCACACCCTGTGCATCTTCACCTTCCAAACCTAATTTCTTATCGGTGCTGGCGCCAATGGTAATTAACACAGCATCATATTGTTCCTTCAAATCTGCAATGGAATAGTCTTTTCCGATCACTTTTCCGCAGTCAACCTGTACTCCCGTATCTAAAATTGCCTGAATATCATCATCCAATCGTTCTTTCGGAAGGCGGTAATTTGGAATTCCATAGCGAAGCATTCCACCCAGTTTCGGAAGCATCTCATATACCGTAACCTGATGCCCCATCAGCTGAAGAAAATAGGCGGCGCTTAATCCTCCCGGACCTCCGCCCACAACCGCTACATTTTTTCCGGTAGACGGCGCACATTCCGGCGGTGCCACATATCCCGCCGCATCCGCTGCCATCCGTTTCAAACCTCTGATATTCACTGCATCGTCAATCATATTTCTTCTGCACAAAGCCTCGCAAGGATGTTCACAAATGAATCCGCAGGTTGTCGGAAATGGATTATCCTTCCGAATCAGACGAATGGCGTCCTCATATCTTCCTTCCCGAACCAACGCAATGTATCCCGGAATATCCACTCTTGCCGGACATCGTGATACACACGGAACCGGCTGCTTTAAGGTACTTAAGCAACGGTGATGCAAAATGTGCTCCAGATAATCCTCACGGAATCCAATTACTCCCTTATACACCATATTTGCCGCCTCATAACCAATGGCACAGTCTGCTGATTCCATCACAGACTGTGCCGTCTCCTGAATTAAATCAAGAGTCTTCAAATCTCCTTTCCCATCCAATACATCCGTAATTAAATTTTTTAATTGTCCGAGTCCTACGCGGCACGGCACACATTTTCCACAGCTCTGGGCATGGCAAATCTCCAAAAAGGCTCTGGACATATCAACCGGACATAATCCCGGAGGGCTGGATTCAATTCTTCGCTCCAAATCTTTATACAGTCCCTCAACCACCAGCTGAGCCTGATTCGGAGTCCATAATTCTAAACGACTCATACATTTCCTCCTTTTATACAACGGAGCCATCCGTTCTTATTTTTTCGCAAAGCAAAAATAGAATTTAGTTCTTATTATTATAACTTTCAAAGCTTGGAAACGCAACCGATTTTTGTGCAATTTTAACGTTAATTTCATGACAATCTTTTCAATTTTTGTGCAAAATAACGTTAAAATAATAACAAAGAAAGGGAGACGCCAATCCATCCATTGGCATCTCCCTTTCTTTGTACTCCATAGACTCCTACGCCTCAAACGACACGATGATTCCTCCATCGCATGCATACAGACTACTGACCCCTTTTGTATCAATGATCGACACATCTTCTATATTCAGATTCTTCTTTGCAAGTTCTTTTACATACTCAGCTCTCTGCGGGCAATTACAGTGGGCAATTGCCATAGAATGACCTTCTAAACTTCCGTTCTCCTGAGCTATATGATCTATCATTTTTGCCAAAGCCTTCTTAATTCCGCGGGCCTGCGCCGCTTTCTGTATGACGCCCTCTCTGGTTCCAATCATAACCGGCTTGATGTTCAGTGCGCCTGCAATCGTTGCAGACAGTCTGGAAAGACGTCCGTTTCGTTTCAGCACCTCTAATGTCTCCAGTACAAAATAAGTCCTGAGATCTGTAATATATGTTTCTGTTTTTTCCACCACCTCAGAAAAAGAAAGCCCCTGCTCTGCCAATTCATAAATTTTTCTTGCCGTTAAAAGCTGAGTTGTGGACGCCCCTCTGGAATTGAAAACATGAATGTTCTTTTTTCCATGTTCTTCTTCATAGAGATTTTTCCCCAAGACTGCACTGTTATAGGAACCGCTTAATTCTGCGGATAATGTTACAACATAAATATCATCTGCTTTATGATAAGCGTCCATATAACTTTCCGGTGCGGGACATGCAGATTTCACCTCACCCCTGCTCTGCGCCACTTTCTTTAAAAAAACGTCCTGATCAAACGTCTGATCATCAACAATCTCTTCTCCGTCTACCAACAAAGTCAGAGGAACCCACGAATAACATCCTCTGTCAAAATCTTCTTTCACTAAATCTGTACAGCTGTCGCACACAATATGGAAACTCATGATCGTATCTCCTTTTAAACACTTTCTTATATAGTATTGATTACTACTTATTCTATCATACCCTGATCAAAAAAGAAATACAGAAACTAGGATTCTTTCTCTCCGATCTTGCCTGACCACAAAATTCCCGCCGCAACGGCTGCTATCCCGGTTAAGATTGTGAAAAAATCAACAGAAAACTTTCCAATTTCTGTGAAAATCCCTACAGACGATGCAAAAACCAAACCCAGAATTCCCCAATAAGTCTTTCCACGCTGATGTTCCAATAAATATTCCATCAAAGACGCCGTCCAAATGACCCCTGCCGCCATACCGAGAGCCATCGGTCCGAAAATCAGAATTCCCCGCACCATCCACCAGGAATCCATTTGAAAAAATCCACTGATACAATCTGTCATCTCATTTAAAATCGGCTGATAATATCCCATTACCAATAAAATGGCAGACCCGCTGACTCCAGGAACAACCATAGTCAGCGCAGCCAAAACTCCAATTCCAAACATTTTAAACGCCGTCAAAGCTGCAGGCTCTAACACCACCTTGGTTCCATTGTTTCCCAAAAATGGAAGTCCTGCAATCACTCCGAAAAAAAGAAGAAACAGCAAAATATTTCCCAAGGAAGCCTTCTCTTTCCCGGCAGTTCTGATCAGATCCGGAATTCCTCCGAGAATTAAACCGGCAAACAGTAAATTGGTCTGAACCGGGAACTTCTCAAACAACCCCCGAAGTCCATAGGACAGTCCCAGCAGTCCAGCCGCTCCGCCAATGGCAATCGGCAGTAAAATTCGCAGACTCTGTTTTGGCGCTCTCGTAAAATGATTTACTGCATAAAGAATTTTATCGTAGATCCCCATAGAAACTGCCAGCGTACCTCCGCTGACTCCGGGCATAAATCCTGCCATGCCAATGAGAGCTCCCTGACAAAGCTGCTTAAAAAATTTCATAAAATTACATCAGCTCCTTTAAACGATTTTTGACTTCCAGGTCCCACGCCTCTTCCAGCGTCCGATCCATCACAAATGTTTTTCTGGACACGCCGCCAGTACATTTTAAACGCTTCCGATCATACATCATATTTAAAAACAAACCCGCAATTTCCTCCTCGCGGACCGACAAACGATACTTCTCTAAAAACTCATGAATCAAGTCCGGTTTCAGCATCATCACAAATTGAAAGGATAACGGCGTTTTTTTCCCCTTCATCAAAGCAAAAACTTTTTCTTTTTCCTGCTCCCACGGAACACAGGGATATTGTTGATATTGTTCCCATTCTTCCGTATCATAAAACTCTTTCAGAACCCTTCCATTAAATTCATATGCAATATTCATTGCTAACTTTCCTTCTCTCATTAAAAAATCATCAAATAAATTTCCGCCAAGAAATCCCGCCATAAACTTCTTAATCTGCTCTATCTCCAGTAAGACCATGCTCCACTCCTTTCCTCTTGTATCAATGAATAAACTGTGAAAAGGAACACTTGCCAATGCAGAGTGTTCCTTTCTCTATAGATCCATTATATCTTTTTTACAATACTTCTTCAATAGATTTTACTGCGCGAAATCATAAGCGCTTTGATTGCTGTAGCTGTCGCTGCTGCTGTTATTGCTGTTACGATTACTGCTTGTGCTCGGCGCATCAGATTTTTTGCCAAGAGTCACCGTTAAAGTCTTAGAAACGTAAGTTCCCATCTGATTTTGCCGTTTTACTACAACCTTCACTTTCTTTCCAGCTTTCATATTGGAAATTCTTTCTTTTAATCCGTCCATTGTGGAGACATCTCTTCCATCAAATTTTACAATGATATCCCCTGCGCTGATGCCTGCAGACTGTGCCGGTGATCCCTTTACCACCTGCTGTACATAGACGCCGGACGGCATATCAAACTGGCTTCCCATAGAATTATCAATGGTCTGTCCGGAAACTCCGAGATATGCCTGTTCTGATTCTTTTACCGCCTCGTTTTTAATCAGACTATTGATAATCGGTTTTGCTGTATTGATCGGAATTGCATAGCCCATTCCCTCCACATCCTCAGATGCATATTTTACAGTATTAATACCAATCAGTTCCCCTTTGCTGTTTAACAAAGCGCCTCCGCTGTTTCCCGGATTGATTGCGGCGTCGGTCTGAATCAATGTCATTGTAGTATCGGTCAGCTGAACCTCTCGATCCTTGGCGCTAATATAGCCTCCGGTTACAGACTGGCCATAGCCCAGCGCATTTCCAATGGCAATCGCACGCTCACCGGTCTTCAGGCTGTCAGAGTCTCCCAGCGTAATCACCGCAATTTTTTTCTGTGTTGAAGATTTCATATCACTTGTTTTTACTTCCACCACGGCAAGGTCCGCATCCGAATCTGTTCCTCGAATGGTTGCGCTTGCGCTCTCTCCATCTACAAATCCAACAGAAAGAGATTTTGCATCTTCTACCACATGATTGTTTGTGACAATCAAAAGCTTCCCATCTTCTTTTCCAATGATAATTCCAGATCCAACACCCTCTGTCTCGCTGCTTTGCTGCTGTCCAAACCATCCCTGAGATGTTGTTTCAAATTTACCTGTA
This sequence comes from Anaerostipes stercorihominis, assembly GCF_057535655.1. NCBI lineage: Bacteria > Bacillati > Bacillota > Clostridia > Lachnospirales > Lachnospiraceae > Anaerostipes > Anaerostipes stercorihominis. The sequence goes on from NZ_BAAJCL010000011.1 coordinate 20,328, forward strand.
ATGGATACAATGGATGGCATTACATTTTCTGCAACCTCTGATAAATCATTGCCGGAACTGCTCGAACCGGAGCTGCTGACCGTCTTTGTCGTTGCCAGCTGAGTTGTGCTTCCTCCAATTCCGGCTTTTGAAAACCCATAGTTTACTCCCTGCATCACAAGTCCTGCAACCAAACCGAAGGCAACCGCGGAGCCGGCAAGCTTCAGCCAGTATCGTCTTCCCCTTTTGTTCTTTTTCTTATCATTCTCCTCCGCACGCCATTCCTCCGAGGTCTTCCATTTGTCATCCTGATTTTTATGATTATATTCATTCATGATATTGTTCTCCTTTCATCTGCGTTCTTCATGTTTTCAATATACCCGATAAATGTGTAAAAATTGTGTTTAATTTGTTATAAAAATAAGAAAAAGATAAGAAAACTTCCCATTGTACCAAATGATTTTTTCTTATATAATGTAGAGAGTGAAAAAGGAGTATTTTTATGATTAAGCAAAACCAAACCTATTTAAATCGGCTACACGTGCTGCTGGACGCCCTTTGCATCTACCTTTCAGGCTATGCGGCTTACTTTGCCCGATTCAAATTTCATATTTTTAATTTTGAATTTAACGGAGATTTATTTGAACGAAATCGCTATTATTTTGAGTTCCTCAGATACCAGCAGCCTTTGATCGGCGCTTTGATCATTCTTCTGCTATTATATTCTTTTTTTGGATTATATACTCCAAAACGTTACCAACGAGGCTCAAGAGAACTTATAAACCTGTTAAAAGCCAATCTTCTGGGACTGGGTATTTCGGCTTTTATTATTACCATATTCCAGATCCAGAACTTTCCTCGAGCGCTGTATCTGCTATTCTATGCATTTAACTTTACATTCGGAGTTCTCTCACGGTATATTCTCCGCAAATTCTTAAAAGCAAACCGAAAAAAGGGACGGAACATCAAACATACAGTTTTTGTGGGATTCAGCACATCCGCCGCCGCTTATATCGATCGAATCAAAGCAAACCCGCATTGGGGACTGCAGATTCACGGAATTTTTGATGATATCGTCAGTGAAAATTTTGAATACCGGGGAATTGAAAAAATCGGAACTTTGGCAGATCTTGCATCTTATCTGGAAAATACTTCTTTAGATGAAGTTGCCATAACACTCAACTTGAACGAATACAACAAATTGGAAAATATCGTCAGTATCTGTGAAAAATCCGGGGTTCACACAAAATTTGTTCCGGATTATTATAATTTCATCTCCACCAATCCATATACAGAAGACTTAGACGGTCTTCCGGTCATTAATATTCGGAACGTTCCTTTAACCAACACGTTCAACCGGATGGTCAAACGTCTCATTGACATTATCGGCTCTGTGTTTGCACTGATTTTATTTTCTCCGATTATGCTCATTGTTGCACTTTTAGTCAAAAAGAGCTCTCCCGGACCGATTCTTTTCGCTCAGGAGCGGATCGGACTTGGAAACAAACCTTTTAAAATGTATAAATTCCGTTCCATGGGAGTACAAGATCCGAAAAAAGAAGCCAAACAATGGACAACCAAAAATGACGCCCGCGTTACACCAATCGGGAAAATCATCCGCAAAACAAGCCTTGATGAGCTTCCTCAATTCTGGAATGTTCTGCGCGGTGATATGAGTCTGATTGGTCCCCGACCGGAACGTCCTCTGTTTGTAGAGAAATTTAAGGAAGAAATTCCACGTTATATGATCAAACATCAGGTTCGGCCGGGAATCACAGGATGGGCTCAGGTCAATGGCTTCCGCGGAGACACTTCCATTCGGGGCCGCATTGAACATGATCTGTATTATATCGAAAACTGGTCTCTTGGTCTTGATATTAAGATTTTATTTTTAACTGTATTCAAAGGCTTTGTCAATAAAAATGCGTATTAAAAAATGGACATCCGTCCATCATTTGGGAGGTACTTATGAGTAAATCACATGTGAAAAAAAGACGACATTCCCCAATCCGGACTCTCATCTTTCTGCTGTTTCTTTTTCTTTTATTCATCGGAATTCTTCTGGGAACCGTTTATATGAAGCTTGGAAATATTCAGACAAAAAAACTGGATCAAACACAGCTTGTTACAGTCAATGAAGATACCAATATGAAGAATTATACCAACTATGCATTTTTCGGAATCGACTCCCAGACCGGAAGCATGTCTGACCGCGGAAACCGCTCCGATTCCATTATCGTAGTCAGTATTCATAATCAGACAAAGGAAGTAAAACTCTTATCCATTTACCGGGATACTTTTCTGAGCATCAATGGAAAGTACAGCAAAATCAACGCTGCCTATTCCTGGGGCGGACCGGAACTGGCTGTCAGCACCATCAACCGGAATCTGGACTTGAACATCGAAAAATATGCCACTGTGAATTTTAAAATTCTTGCAGATTTAGTGGATTCTCTGGGCGGAATTGAAGTAGAAATTCCAAAAGATATTTTAAAGAATTTAAATAGTTACATCAAAGATATGAATCGCATCAACGGCGGTAATTCCAGTCAGATTCCAAAGGCAGGAACCTATACTCTGGATGGAAATCAGGCAGTTGCCTACTCCCGCATCCGCTACACAAGCGGAGGTGATTTGGCACGTGCCGGACGCCAAAGAGAGGTGCTTCAAAAGATTTTTGAAAAAGGAAAACGCAGTCCTCTGAAACTGATGTCTATGATGGATCAGATTCTTCCGCAGGTAAAAACCAACATGGAACAGAGCGAACTGTTTTCTATGTTTTTATCTGTGATGAAATATGATATCAAAGACCAGCAGGGCTTTCCGTGGGATCAAAAAGAAATGCGTTATTACGGCACGTACTACGGATTTCCCACAACTCTGGAGGAAAATGCCATCCGTGCTCATAAATATTTGTTCGGCACTTCCAACTATCAAGTCAGCGAAGAGTTATCAAAAATCAATCAAAAAATTATATGGCGAGCGGGCTACTGATTTGAATTCCAAACAATATTTCCTTGTCGCAGAACATTTTATGATATAGAAAAGTTCTGACTTTCCTATATCATGAGAAAGCGGACTCCGAAGAGTCCGCTTTCTGCGATTTTGATATCTATCTGACGGTACTTAAAAACCTCAGGAGATGTTCTCCCACAGCCCGCTGTCCTTCTTTGCAGTAGAAAAGATTCCTGACTTCTTCTCTTTCTTTTACAAATCGGTCTTCTCCGTCTGCCAGACGTTCAAATTCTTCCAATAGCTGATCAAAATTTTCCGCTTTGTATCCGGGGGTCACGCAATCATATTCATAATACATTTCCCGATCATTCAAAAGATAATCCTCAAAATCAAAATTATAAAATACCACCGGACGATTCAGAAGCAGATAATCAATATAGGCACTGGAATAGTCCGTTACCAGAAGGTCCGTATCCATCAGCAATTCCTGAATGTCTGCCGATTGATCCGTCATATCTAAAATATTAGGATAGGATGACACGTCCATCTTCTCATTTTTATGATAAAAATGAAGCTTTATGACAAATACGCTGTGATGTTCGCCGCACCACGCATCCAGTCTCTGCAAATCAAACTGCTGCAAAAGAGGAAATGTTTCTCTTCCTTCTTTCCGATGCGTCGGCGTATACAAAATAACCTTTCTCCCTCGCGCTGCATTCCGAAGTGCATGCTCCGGGTCAAAAATTTTCTTGTGGTCGTAAAACAGATCATTTCGCGGTTGTCCGGTAATTAATATATGGCTTTTGGGTCTGCGAAATGCACTCTCATAAACTTTTCCGTAAAAGGAACTGGTTGCCGTAACATATTCTTTTCCGAGAGGAAACTGCTGAATCGCTCTGCGTATTTTTTGTCCTCTGCTGTCCCAATTTTTCATTTTGTCATCATCATAGCCAATCTTTTTCAATGGAACTCCATGCCAGAGATTTAAGAACACCGCCCGCCCCATAAACGTATGATTAACATCACTGATTCCATTGCAGACCACCACATATTTTGCACGCAGCTGCATCCAGATGCCCCTGAAACTTCCGAACATATACGCTTCATATCCCATATTTCGGATTCTTTTACAAACCTCCGGATTCTTTGTAATCCAGATCGGGCGTATCCCCGAATGATTTTGAGCTTCCAGGAACAGGTATTTGGGATTATCCGCATACTGCTGTCCCAGCCAGGCACCGAAAATATAAATTTTTCGGCTTCTGGGAAATAGACATGATAAATACATCACTAGATATTTTATAAAAAGTCCCGCTGCTTTTTTCATAAAAATTCATTACCCCCAAAGCCACTGCATAAGCTTTCGGATATTCCCTTCCTTTAATACATGATGATTTCTGTAAAATGCCAGCCTGCGAATCTTTCCTTTATAATACAATTCGCCATAGCATTTCAGCAACTCAAATACATCCAGATTATCAATTTCCTCTCCGTAGACATCCACAAATCCCTGAATCTGTTCCATAGATTCAATCATCATACGGCGATAATAATTTTTTCCGTCTTTCAGCCTCTGGTATAAAAAGGCAGGATTCTTAGAATCCTTTGCCCCCAACGTGTTTTTGCCATGCTGTCTGTAATACAGTGTTGGTTCATTGACAAACCCGATCTTTCCAAAAACTTTTGCAATCAACGCCGCCCAATAGTCATGCATAATAATCTTAGAAACCGGCAGAACCCTTAAAAAATATTGCTGCAAACACCGGTTCATCATAACAGTGCATCCTGTCACAGAGTTTTGTACAATGAGCTGATTCAAAAAAATTCGTTTCGGAATATTGGCATATTGAAAGAATGACTCTGCAATCATCTCTAAATTATGATCGGTCACAGATAAATCCGTGTGAACTAAAATCGGTGTCTTTTCTCCATACCGCGTCTCAAGAGACTCCATTTTTTGAAGCGTCAAATAAATTTTATCCGGTTTCCACACATCGTCCTGATCGCAAAACATAAAATATGGTCCGTAAGAATTGCGCAGCAGCGAGATAAAATTATCTTTAGCGCTTCCGGTCGGCGGATCATTTTTAAGAATGGTCACCTGATTTGCATGCTGTCTGCTGAATTCCTCTAAAATACTGATGGTAGAATCCGTAGAACCGTCATCTCCCACCACCAGCTGCCAGTTTTCATAGGTCTGAGCTGCAATGGATTCTAACTGCGCTTTTAAATAATCCTCTCCGTTCAATGTCGCTAAAAGAATCGTTACCATAACTTTCAACCTCCTGACTTTATATGCTTCCTTTTTGCATTATATCAATAATTTTTTCAGATGCATGCCCATTATCTATATGATTGAATTTCTTATGATAAACCTCATATTTATCTTTCCATATTTTCTCATCATATTGTTTGATATCTTCAATCAGCTGTTCCGTAGTCTGAGAAACCGGTCCAGGCACCTCGCCCACAAAGTCAAAATAAAAACCTCTTAAATTCTCCTTATACTCTTCCAAATCATAAGCAAAGAACAGCATTGGTCTTCGGAGCAAACTATAATCAAACATCACAGATGAGTAATCTGTAATAAGCATATCCGAAACCAAATACAACCATGCAATGTCCTTTGTCTCATCAAACGTATAAACAAAGCCTCGATACGGACTCCAGTCAATTTGATCAGATACCAGATAATGATATTTTACAATAAAAATATACTCATCCTCTAAGGCTTTCTTCATCATATCAAAATCCAGCTTTGATGCAAATTTATATTTACCTTTTTCACTGTACTCATTATCTCTCCATGTAGGTGCATATAAAATAATTTTTTTGTCCAATGGGAGCCCCAGTATTTTCTTATATTTCTGCACTCTTTCCGGAACATTTTCCCGAATCAGAATATCATTTCTCGGGTATCCAATTTCCAATATAGGACGATCACGAAAGTCAAAACATGATCGAAAAATTTCCGTAGAAAATCTATTTTGTGAAACTAAATAGTCCCAATCTCTGCATGTCAAACGAAATTGCCTGTGATATTCCTCAATATTAGAACTTCCTCCCATATCCATTCGATCCATATCCAATGCTAATTTCTTTAAAGGAGTACCATGCCATGTTTGTATATAGGTAACACTCTTTTTCTTTCGCACATAAAGCGGCTGTCGACTATCAAAAATCCAAATTCCGCCGCGCATCAAATACCAAAAATAAGGAAAATAATTATTTCTGATCTTTTTGCATCTACCTGGAATATTTAACCTGGTATCAAATAAAAACCATATACACTCATATTCCCGATCCAAACCCTGACGAACCATTTCCTCATAAATATATTTAGGATTTCCCGTATAATTTCGTCCATTGCTGCTTTGAAATATTACAATTTTTTTGTTCACCGGAATCAGATACGTCAAAACTTTATAAATTTGAATTGTAATTTGTTTTATCAACTGCTTCATCTGCAAACTCCTCTATCATTTTTTTACATAAAAGAAACTATCTTCCCTGTTTCTTGTATCAAACATCATATTATACTGAATAATACGATACTCTTGTATTATATCATAATATGGTGAGTTCTTATCCTCTAACTGATAAAACTTTCCATTTTTCCCCCAATATCCTTGAGAAGTTATCACAGGCACACTCTTTCTTACATCATTTAAAAATCTTTGATACCCGGACATTTTAATATCTGCTGTTTCAGCAAGAATACTCTGTAAATAATTCATACTGGTCTTCTCAATATATTTTTCATCAATATCATAATTTGCCCAAATCACAAACGGTACCTGATATCGTTTCATCATTTCTTCGCTGTTCCACGTCTGGTACTTTCCATTGGTAATTTTATTCATAAATCGATCAGTCAATCTTGGCTGATGGTCTCCTAAAAAAATAATGATTGTTGGATCGCTCTGCCGTGCAAAATATCCTACTAATTTTTTTAAACTGTCATCAGAGTATTTGATTAGATTTAAATAGCGGTTTGCCTCTGAATCAAATTTGCTGTCTTCAATCCTAATTGGCTGATCAAAATTACTGCTGTCCTTATCATAAGGACTATGATTTTGAATTGTTAAATTGTACATAAAAAATGGAGCATTTGTCTTTTTTCGATTCTTTTCATATTCTTCAATGATTTTTTCCACCATTGCTTCATCTGAGATATATTCTCGTACTTTTTTTGTATCTTTGGCAAAATCATACTTATCAATAAAATCAGTCAATTCTAAGTATTTATAAACAGCCGGTCGGTTATAATTATAAGGGTTAAACGGATGCATTGCTTTATTTCCAGAATATCCATCTTTCTTTAAATTGCTGACCAACGACGGCATTGTATCATGAATGTAAAGCTGAAACGCAGTTGTACCTGCCGACAAAAATCCAAGGGAATTCCCAGTTAACAATTCAAACTCCGTATTCGCAGTTTGTCCTCCTACAATGGATGCATAGGTGTACCCTTTTACACAATTTTTCTTTAAACTATGGAAAAACGGCATATAATCCTGGTTCGTTTTAAAATCTCCAAGTACACTGAGATCAGAAAAAGACTCATTTAAAACTGTAATAATATTAGGATTTTTACTCTCCTTAAGGTGCGCTGCTTTACTTGTTTTTTCATATTGTTTCGTAATTTCTTTTACTTTCTCCAGACTGTATCCATCCGGCTTCTTGATTCTGGCATATCCTGCACTCCGAACAAACGTTACAGCCATCCCATATTTTTGATAACTTTCCATAGGGCGAAACATCCGTATATTGATGCCTTTATTTTGCATGTAATCTGAAAACACAGTTTTTTGCACAAACATTACGGAGCAGATACAAATGAGAATCGCTGCGGCTCCTCTGAGCCAAATTTTTTTAATAAATTTTACCTCTCTCAGACTTAAAAATAAATATAGAACCAACATCGTAAAAAATACAGCTGCATACTGCTTGAAAGTCAATTCAATGGTATAATTTCCCATGACACTGGTTGCCGTCTTCACAGTCAATACATCCGGTGCCATCATCGGAATTCCCCGAAAATCATAAACAATACAAATGGCAATACTAAGACCAATACAAATTGCATGGATTGCAAACGCTGCCACCCGCAGACTGTTTGTTATGACCATAATCACAAGATAAATTAATATAATCGTTAAAAGGCTAAGCCCAATCCAAAGAGGTTCTTTTTCCAGAATTGGTGTCGGCGGAAAGGCACACTTTGCTTCGTTGACCAGTATTTCTGTGAAAATCCATGCTGTAATCGGCGCTATCAAAGCAACTGCAATTGAAATAATACGATCAAATATCGGATTTAATTTTATGCTTGTGACTGACACAAAGATCATAAACAGAAAACCACATCCGACAAACAGGCTCCGTTTTACAAAAAAGTCTCCATGTGCCATATACATCTGCTGAGATACAAAATATCCAAATACCATCACCGCTGCCAATAATTTTATGATTGCTGCTGCAATTTTCCGCTTTTTTTTACATTTCCATATAGTGGTAATTTCTATCTTCTGCATTTTTTACTCCTGCATATTTATAAAAAATTCGAAAAGTGTTCTATCATAAAGAAAAGAAGAATTCCGTCGGTAAAAGATATTTCTTTATCCATCACGGTCAGAATTCCTCTCAAAATCCAAGAATCATCACATCATTCTTGCCGAACACTTATTTATTTTCTGCAATTGACTGAATATAGCCCATTACTTGCTCCTTTAACTCCGGACGTTCCAAGGCAAAATCAATGGTGGCTTTAATAAATCCGAATTTATCTCCCACATCATATCGAATTCCCTCGAAATCGTAAGCATAAACAGCCTGCGTATCAATCAGACGGCAAATCGCATCTGTTAACTGAATCTCTCCTCCTGCTCCGACACCCTGATTTTCTAATAATTCAAAAATCTCCGGTGTCAAAACATAACGTCCAAGAACAGCCATCTGACTCGGAGCCTCTTTCACCGATGGCTTCTCAACCATATTATCAAGTTTTACTGCCCGGCCATCCGCGAGAACATTCTTATTGGGTGCCACAATTCCATACTTGCTGACCTGATCCTGCGGCACAGTCTGAACTCCCACAACAGAAGCACCATGCTTATTATAAGCGCTAATCAACTGTTTTAATGCCGGGTCTCCTTCTTTATTCACAACCACATCATCTCCAAGAAGAACTGCAAAAGGTTCATTGCCGATAAAAGATTTCGCACATAAAACTGCATGTCCCAATCCCTTTGGTTCTTTTTGACGTACATAATAAATATTAGCAAGATCTGCAATATCATTAATCATCTTTACCTGAGCCATCTTTCCTGACTCCTTCAGTCGAATTTCCAGCTCATAATCCTTATCAAAATGATTTTCCATACAATGCTTATTAGAATTTGTAATAATCAGAATTTCTTCAATTCCACTTTCTACTGCTTCCTCCACAATATATTGAACGGTCGGAACATCTACAATTGGAAGCATTTCTTTTGGAATGGCCTTTGTTGCCGGTAAAAACCTTGTCCCCAGTCCAGCTGCCGGAATCACTGCTTTTCTTACTTTTTTTATATTCATAAGAACCTCCTGTCGTCCTTCTTTTGTACAATTATTATTTTCCACTTAATCCCAAATCCTGCTTAATCTTTGTTGTGGAAATGCCTTCTGTTCTCGGAAGATACACTACCTCGCAATATTCTTTCAGGAAATCAAACTTTCCTTCCCAGTCATTTCCCATAACAAAAGTATCCACTTTAAACTCTTTTACATCAGAGATTTTCTGATCCCAGCTATTCTCTGGAATTACCAAATCTACATAACGTACAGCTTCCACTAATTGCTTACGATCTTCATAACTAAAATAACATTTCTTGTGCTTCTCATTCCAGTTAAATTCATCAGAAGACACTACAACAATCAGGTAATCTCCAAGTTCCTTTGCTCTCCTTAATAAATTAATATGACCTGCATGAAGCAAATCAAAAGTTCCGTAGGTAATCACTTTTTTCATTTTTACAATACCTCCACGTATTCCTATTTTGTCTTCTCCTCATATACTTTACTAACCACATCAATAGAACCTTCTGAAATAATGCGTCCCTTCTCTAATAAGATTGCCCTATTACAGAGACGCTTTACCTGGTCCAGAGAATGCGAAACGAACAATACTGTAACACCTTTATCAAACATACTCATAATTTTCGCCTCGCTCTTTTTACGGAATTTTGCATCTCCAACGGAAAGTACTTCATCCAAAATCAGGATGTCCGGTTCCACCAATGTGGCCACAGAAAATCCCAGCCTTGATTTCATACCAGAGGAATAATTTTTTACAGGTACGTCAATAAATTTCCCTAATTCAGAAAATTCTATAATTTCATCTAACTTTTCGTCTAAAAATTTTTTTGAAAATCCTAGAACTGCACCATAAAGATAAATATTTTCCCTTCCTGTATATTGCATATCAAACCCAGCGCCCAATTCCAAAAGAGGGGCAATCTTTCCTTTGGACATCACAGTTCCTTCTGTTGCCTTCAATACTCCTGCAATTACTTTTAACAGCGTACTTTTTCCGGCTCCGTTCAATCCCAAAATCCCAAGCCGGTCTCCTTTATTTAAAGTAAAATTAACATCCTTTAATGCCCAAAATTCATTATATGATATCTGACGTTTTATTAATTTTATAATATAATCCTTTAAGTCATCTATCTTTTCCTGACTTAGATTAAATTTCATACCGACATGTTCAACTTTTAAAACTTCTTTTTTTGCCATGATGCCCTCCTATATATGCAGAATAAATTCATCTTGCTTCTTATAGAAGAAAATCAATCCCACAACAACACTAACAACTGCAAAAACAACAGATGCGGCTAGAAACTTCATATTCATCGGCATGCCAAAAACCGCCTGTCTAAAATTATGAATCAATAAATACAATGGATTACATTTCAAAATCCAATCAAATCCTGACTTCAATAACTTTTCAGGATAATAAAAAATTGCCGATGCATACATTATAATCATTAATCCTACAGACCACAAGTATTCCAGATCTCGAAAAAAAACAGCCATTGTAGACAAAATCATACCAACTCCAAATGCTGTAATTAAAATCAAAATCAGTGGGATTAACGCCTGAAGCATATAGATCGTTGGATATACTTTGAGTACAACCCCCACCACAACTAACACAATCAATGAAATCAAAAAAATAATATAATTGAACAGTACACTGGACAATGGGTAAATATATTTTGGGACATACACTTTTTTAATCATACCTGAATTTGTCCGAATGGCTTTCATTGCTCCATTGGTTGCAGATGAAAAAAAGCTGTACATTAACCTTCCGCAAAGAATATATACAGGGAACTTTGGATCATCATTTCCGAACAGTGTCCCAAATACAATACTTAATACAATCATTGTTAACAGCGGCTCAAGTAAAGTCCAAAGAATTCCAAGATAAGAGCGCCGATATTTAAGCTTCACACCCTTTTTCACCAATTCTACCAGTAAGAATCTGTACTTCTTAAAATTTTCAATATATGTTCTCATATCTTTCTCCATTTTTAAACGTTCTTCCGTTATTATACTATTCTATCCCCAATTATTCAACTTTTGTCGACACCTTTTGTACCGAAAAAGATCGAAAGTACGTATTAAAATTTACCCAACAAAAATTTTCCCTTTCTATTCATAAAAGTAATCACAGAATATTCAATTATCATAACTAAAATTAAGACCCCTGTACAATCTACATAATATCTCCACGCCAGCACTCCTGGCATACCTGAAATAATTTTCCATCCTGCTGCTGCCGTTGAAATAATATAAAACGGACGCTGTGTACACATTAGAATTAAAGAATTCTTTCCAAAATAATTTAAAATATAGAAATTCCAATAATTTTCTAAAAATTCAAAAACTAAAAGTGCTCCAAAAGACCCCATAACTCCACACAAAAAGAATAATGCAGTATAGTTACCCAAAGCCATATTATTTAAATCTACTCCAAGATTCCATTGAGAAATCATTACATTGGCTAAAGTTAAGGCAATTCCAAGCAAAAATCGAAAATACTTACCTGACACTCTTCGAAGAAAGCTGCAACCTAAATGTCCAATTTGCAAAAACCACAAAGCAATCGCAACCTTTCCAATGGTTAAAAGGAAAAAGGAAATACGTTCAAACATCAATGGAGACAACGATATCTTAAAGTCCATAATAACATTTTCTATATATGCACCAAGAAATGGTAAGGTTAATAACACCATTATGCGAATCCAGCACTTTCCGTACTTTACCAGGCAAAAAAAGATAAGTTCTGCTATCATCAAAACCGGCAAAAACCAGAGTGCAAAAACCCCCCTCAAAGAAATCGTGGCAAAAATGTAAGACTTAATAGTTGCCATATCTACTGCATGTTTCATAATCATGGTCAAAAAACGAAATCCGATCGATGCAATACTAAATGTCACATACGGCACAGCCAGAGACTTTGTTAATTTCCATACATACTTTTGCAATGTCAGATTTTTATAGGAATCTGCGTAGCAAATCAAATATCCTGCCGCCACAAAAAAAATCGCCATTTTAAAGGAGGATGCCCAGACATCTACGGGATTCCCAAGCTTTGTAATGTGTCCCCATGTTACCATTAAGATTCCAAGACCTTTGCAAAGATCTATATATTTAATTCTCTTCTTCTGTTCCATTTCTCCATTCCCTTACTCTAATAGCCTTTTCCTATGATATATTCATAGGTTCGTTTGCTATTATCATTGTCCCGATACTCAAAATAATAATCTTTTAATTTTGCATACTCTTCTTTTTCTTTAAACCCATTTTCAATATACTCTTCAATTCCATCAATCAACGCCTCATATTCCACGTATCGATCACCGAACAGTTCATGTTCCATATCAAGATAACTTCCATGCGCCTGCATATACATTTCATAGTCAAATTGATAAAACAACACCGGTTTGTCTAAGTAACAGACATCCCAACAGACGCTGGAGTAATCCGTAATCAACATCGAACATTTTTTTATAATTTCATTTAATGGTTCCACTCCAAACGGAATCAGCTGAATATTTTCACCGCTGACATTAAACTCACTTAAATAATCCTTAAACTTCGGATGAATATAGAAAATTAAAGTTACATCATTCTTTTTCAGCATTGCTGCAAGCTTCTCACTCTGTAAAAGGCGCATATAATTGTGATAATAATCACTCTTTTTAAATTCTTCTGCACTCTTTTCTTCCAGCCATGAACGCCATGTCGGCATCGCAAGAATGATCCGTTCGTCTTCCCTCGAAGTATCTTCTAATACATCCCATCGAGTGAATCCAAGAATCGGGGCATCTCCTGCTTCATAGCCAAAATAATCTACTATAATTTCATGTTCAAATTTTGATGTCGTCGTAAAATGTGTCATTGGACTGGAACCCTTTGTTCCGAAAATTCCGTGAACTCTTTTTAATGCAGTAACACCATGCTGTAAAAAAAGAATATTGTGTTTTGAGATTCTATTAGAAATTACATTTGGTTTTGCTCTCCATGTATATAGATGCTTCTTTGAATCCGATGCAATGTATAAATTTGCAATCAAACTATATAGAATATGCCGAAAACTCATAAACGGTATGACTTGTTTTCCATACTTCTTCATTTTGTCGCAATCCACTGAATCTTTCTCCAAAATGTAATAGATATGTTTATTTTTTTCTTTTGGCAACTGCTCCATACAATATTTAAAAAAGTAATACCCATTATCCTGTGCCATAGAACAAAACTTTTCAAAAACAAGCCAAACTCTTTTTCTCTTCCAGTAAGGAAGCAATAACACATAAACCCCAAATGCCGCCACTTCCTTCATTTTTGTATCAAAACCATCATAACGAGACTTCGTCCGGTAGGTAAAAGCCATCTTACATGTAATTGTTGAATATGGGAAAATCACATGTGCCTCATCCACATTACACTGATAGTTCATAAACAGCAGTTTCAATCTCTGCCATTTGGTCCAAAATGCATGAATTCTTATCCTTGCACCATTCTTTTTTGTCACCGCAAATACGTCCCAGAATAATTCTTCCAATGCCAGATTTTTCATATCAATCTTCGCATCAACCATCCAATATCCCTGAACTTCCTTTACCGTATAATCAAATGGATACTCTATCATCTCCACTTTACTTCGATAAGCCAGAATTACATTTTCAATCGGCGCCTCCGGATTTTTAAACTTCATCTTTACATGAACAACAGATCCTCGGATTTTAAAGCTTTGTACCTCTCCTCTCATATTTCGGATCGATAAATCTGCCTGATTCCCAATAAAAATCGAAAAACGACCATCTGCTTCATTCATATATGGAATAATTGCTGTATCCATTGGCTCCAGAATATTTTCAAAAAATACCTGTGCCTGTGGAATTTCCGTCATATAAACAGATGATTTATCCATTGCATCAAATGTTTCTTTCCGTCTGGCATATTCTTTCCGGTCAATCAGATAATATGGCACTCTTTTGCCTTTTTGATCCCTAACCTCAATCATCAACTGATATCTTCCATGGATATCAGCCAGTTTCAGATCCAAAAACTCTCTGAAATTTTCTTCCAGATGACGATCCTTTTTCTCTTTTTCTGAAAGTTCTCTTGTCCAGATAATTTGATTCTTCTTATTCACCAAGAGAAGTTTCTCTGGATTCCCATCACCTTTGACTTTAAAATCTACCTCTATACCATCGTTATTGACTGTCATCACAGCATCCATCATTTTCTTGCTTTGAAAGAAAAATGTTTGTCCGGCATCTCCATAATAATATTCCGTCTGAAATTTCGGTTCAATCGTCAAACCTGCGAAACAGCGTTTTATTTCCCGTTTATGAAGCTGAGATCTAACTTTTGCACTCTTGCGCTTTAAAACCTCTTCTGCATAAGTTCGCGGAAGTGTTCTCGTAATGAAAATATAATCAAAATCATCCAGATAATTGTCATGCAGATGACTGCTCAATGGCGGATTAAAGAATCTCTTTTCAAAAATCACAACATCTTTATCTTTTCTTGCAGTCTTGGCTATGGTATCAATTGTTTGTGCCGACTTGACACTTGGATAATAAAGAACCCGTCTCTTCGTTTCTTTATTTTTTCCATAATCAATGATTGGTATACCGCAACTCTTCTGATGGAATACTAACTCTGCCATGTTTTTTGCAGCATCAATTGAATCATACGGAAGAAACTTCTTAATATATCCCTCATCCCCATCGTAAGAATCGGCACGGAACGTCTCATATACCAAGCAATCTTTTAATTCCTCCCGATCATAAATTTTTCTAAATGGCAGTTCCTTAATATCAAAGTACATTCCTCTGTCATGCATATACTCTTCATAATCATACATATAGAGAATAATCGGTTTCCTGGTAATTGAATAATCAAAAAACACACTGGAATAATCTGTAATCAAAGCATCCACACTATTCAAAAATTCATACTTATCAATTCCTGACGGAAACGAATAAATATGCTCATAATGATCTAACTTCACTGACTTTTGTACAATCGGATGGAAATTCACATATAACTTCTGATTTTCCTTCAAATTTCCATCCAAATATTTCAACAGCTGATTGATCTGCTGATTATATTCTGCGGTATTTATATCATGGTTGCTCTGTCCTCTCCAGGTTGGCATGTAAGCCATCGTTGTATAATTTTCATTTCCAAGCCTATGACGAACTTCTTTTTCTTTCTCACGATCCATAAAAATACTGTTTCTCGGATAACCATTCATTACAACTTTTCCAGTATACAGAGATTCCAAATTGTAATCTTCCATAATAACTTTTCTGGTAAATTCATTTGGAAACATAATGTAATCAGCATGCAGGAAATTATGTTGTACATTATACATAGACTCAATTCCTAAGCGCATTCGCTTTCCAAGAGTTTTTAGCGGCGTTCCATGCCAAGTCTGCAAATAGGTCTGCTCCGGTCTTCGAATAAAATAGGCCGGAAATGAGCTATTATTAATGAGATATTTAGATGTCGCCAATACCTTTGTATATCGAAATGTATTGATATCAACCAGTTGAACCGGAAGATGCATCTTCGCAATAAATTCCTTATCTCTGTTTATATCATTCGTTGCAAAGAAAATCTTAAAATTCTTTGATTCTTCCATCTTTAAAAATTCCTGAAGAATCGCCAAAGATGAATCTGAGATATCCTTTCCGTGGAAGGATTCAAACAACACCTGTTCATCCCGAATCTTTGAATGCTTATAATGCCAAGCATAAATAAACTTTAATTTTGGCGTCTTTAAAAATAATCTTTTTACAAATCGGATGATTTTTCTGATCTTATCCATGTTACTTTAAACCTTTCAATGACTTTCTCAAAGACAGTTCTGCTAATTTAAAAAACTGCTCCAGCAATCTTTCAAATACTTATTATATTCCTGTAAATTGTTAAACCTTTTCTCTAATTCCTCTTTTTTATCTCCTTGTTCATAAAAAAGGATTTTTTTATCTAATAATTCTATTGCGGATCTAATCGGGCAATATTTCCATTCTATTCCATCCGTCAAATACCCCTCAAAGAATGATAAATATGTCTTCAATCCTTTGATTATCTCTAGTTTTCCACTTTCGATAACCTCAAGTTTGGTATCATCCAACCCGTATCGTTTCCCAACTTCCCTTAGTTCTTCTCCACTTACTCCATATACAACAAGCAAACTATTCTCATCTTCTGTTGCAAGCACAGAAAATAACATTACCAGCTTTTCAATATCACATAGCGTACCATTGGCAATATATGCTTTCTCATTTTCTTTAGGTAATGGAAAAAGATCTAAATGCATGCCACCATGTAAATATTGATATCTCCGTCCTATAAAATATCTCTTTTCAAGATATTCCACATATTGTCCCAATTCTTCTTGTGCTAATTCTTCTATTATACTCGGAAAAGAGAATTCCCTTACTTTTTTTTCGTTAAAATATCCCAAATTCAAAACACTATCTTTTAACGACACTTCTGAAAAAATAATTTGATCAAATATAAAATCATGTAATTTCACTTTATTCAAGTGAGCTCTTTTCTTAGTCTCTGTATCACATTTCTGTAATTCACTTGCCAAGTCATTTGTCTCAATTCTAATTTTATAGGCATTTTGTATAGATCCTGCAATTGATGTCCAAATTGCACTATGCTTCCCAATATATATCACTTTCGAAAATTGTATATCTCCAAACAGACGCCTACATTCTCTCCGAAGTATTTCATTATTTAATAACGTATATGCCTTCTCTAAATCCTCAAAAGAATCAAAATTTTTCAGTAAATATTGTATATCTGTGTATTCTTCCGGTGTGCAAGAAAATGTCCCTCTTCGATACAAAATCCGAACTTCTTTCCTAAGATCATGAAGAAGTTCTTCCGAATTTGGATTTTCCGGACGCTTCGTGACTAATGTTATATCATATTCGTTATAATCTATAGCATTTGCTATTAAATGTAAATATTTTTCTTCGTCAAATCCTTGATCCCATGTGCTCATAATAAGAAGAATATTCTTTTTTTGTAATTCAATTTTTTCTTTCCAACAGGCTTCACCTGCTATATACTCTAATATTTCTTTTCCAGCATTCGGCTTTGTTGACGGAACTATTAAAAAATCTCCTTGATAAATATCTGATAAATAATATTTTTCCTTTAGAATTTTTTTGTCTTCTTCATTTTCCACGACAATCAAGGAACTATTTAACATCCATGAAATTACATGTTGTGCCATGTCTATTCTTGACAAAGTTCTATCAATATTTTCTAAAATTCTTATAACTTTTTGTTCTGGTCTTTTTACAAAATATTTCGGAAGACTCTCACCCGCTATAATATATTTTGCTACTGCAAAAAATTTTTTGGCATCTTTTGTTGATTCCTTTTTGATGAATTTTCTTAATTTTACCGGTATAGAATCTTCTGGAAACTTGGAACCAATAACAATCGCCAACTCATATGAATCTTCTAATTCTCCTTCACCACAAATCTCCAATACCCTCGACATCCGTTCAATATATTGATCTGAATTACTGAAGTAAAATACCATTTTATTTCTGTCAATTGGCATATGATAAAATTCTCCATAATCCATGCTGTCCTTTAATTGTCCTTTTGCCCGTTCCAGCTGCACTTTATATGACTGTTTAAAATCACTGTACGAATTCTTTAAAGAAATTAATGTATCCATTTCCACTCTCCTATTGTATCGCTTTCTTAAATTCTTCATAGGCTTCCTGATTGTAATCACTGAGTGAAAAATCACAAGTAGGAACTTTCCCTTCAACAAATGTCTTTAATCCCTGATATATACTATCCTCGTCATTCCCAATCACTAGTTGCCCTTCAGGATATAAGCTATCTTTGACCGTAGAAAAATCAGAAACTATAATCGGCAGCCCACAACTTCTTGCTTCCAGTAATACCATAGGCTGTCCCTCATGTTTTGACGGGAGAATAAAACAATCACAACGTTTCATAATTGCAAACGGATTACTGATATTTCCTGTTAAAATAATAAAGTCCCGTATTCCTAACTCTTCAATCCTCTTTCTGATCTTTAATTCTAACGGTCCTGAACCCAATAAATATAATCTTGCCTTCTCACATTGTCTATGAAATTTTGCAAACGCCTCAATTAAAGCTAAATGATTTTTCTCCACTGACATCCTTCCCATTGTAACAAAATTAATATACTCTTGTTCCGGTAATTCAACGATCTCTAAAGATTTTGAATCATTGTCTTCTTTTATATCATTCTTTATTAAGTATTCTTTTCCATTTAAACAGATTTTGGACTCTTTCTTTAAGAATTTTTGAATTCTTTTTTCATTTACTGTATTTGGGGCTGCTTTAAATTTTTTGTAAGTATTCTTCTCTGATAATTTTTCCCTATTTACTTTCATAACCTCATTACTACAGGAAACTAAATTATCAAAATATTGATACAAAGAAACATTATAATAAAGACATTCCCAGTTTTTTCTCACTCCGTTAACTTTTTTAAGCATATCTGCTTTCATATCATTATGAAGCCAAATTGACTTTTTCTTAGCATGACACTGTGATAATATCGTGGATAAAACCACATCATATCCCTGAAAGTCAACTACATAATCAAATTCTGCCTCTCCAAATAATCTCCGAACCTCCCGTCGAATCATATTCCAAGGGCAGACTCTTTTCCAAAATGATTTATAAAAACCTCGTTTTACGGTAATCATTCGTCTCTGTTCTTCTTCCAAAGTTGCTACACGAAATCCACACAAAACCAACGCTCTCACATTGGAGTTCATATGATTTACTTTGTAATGTCGATCATAATCTTTTATATTATCTCCCACCAATGCGGTCACATCCCACTCATTATAATCAATCTGCTCTAGCAGGCTTAAGAAAGAATGAGTAATTCCATTTTCTAATAATCCTCCACAGGAAATCAAGAGTCTTTTTTTGTCATGTTTCCCCTTAAAAGAATTGTCCGTTTGCTTTCCTTCAAATACAATATCTATAATTCTTTTGGAAACATTTCCATCATCATACTTACACACTCTTTTTCTCATAGACTGATAACTATCGAAATATTTTTCTTGAATCTTTTCTATATTGTTAATATAATCTGCAATGTCCAACAAATTATCGCTATATGGTCCCGGCAAATCTTCTGGTTGAAGATCTAACCCTCTTTTTTCCTTGTAAGATTCTAGGTCTGGAATATAGAACAAAACCGGCCGTTCTAATACCATATAATCCAAAAAAATACTAGAGTAATCAGAAATCAATATATCTACTACAGCCATCAATTCATTAGCATCTACTGTAGCAGGCACCAATAGCCCCTTATATTCCTCCAAATCTTTTAACTGTTTATACACATATTGGTGTGGTTTAATTAAAATTTGATATTTTTCTGTATCAATCTCTTTTTCCAAAAGTTCTTTCACACCTAATAATTCTTCTGGATTTACCTCAGCCCCTCCATTTTCATTTTCTCTCCAAGTAGGAGCAAATAAAATAATTTTTTTATCTTTATCAATTGATACCCCGTAAGACTCTAATAAATTATACTCGTTTTCCCTCTCTGTATTTAATAACAAATCATTTCTAGGGTATCCCTCTTCAATAACTTGTCCTGGCAAAATTCCTTCTAATTTATAACTTTTTAAATACATTCTAGTCATAATTTCATTTGCCGAAAGCAAATAATCAGCATGCAGAAAATTTCTTTCTGTATTTGCCGATCCACTATTCCCATCCACCATTTCATACCCCATACTTTTTAATGGAGTTCCATGCCATGTATTTACATAAACTTGTCCCTCTTTCTTGATAAAATACGGCGGAAAAGTTACATTATTAATTAAATATTTTGCACTCGCTAAAACTTCTAAATACTCCTCACTTCCAAATAATACAAATCGAACATTCTCATTTTGAAAGCGATCAATTACCTGTCGATTACTCTGAAAATCATCCAATACCCAAACATGCTTAAAACTCTTATGTTTATCACGTTTTCGCAATTCCAGAAATAATGCATATGGATTATCAACCATACCTCGCCCCCAATAACTCTCGTATAGAATCATTGAGTCATCTATTTTTTTATTCTTATATTGATATGCATACTGCATACTAAGGCGACGCGATTCGGTCTGATTCATAAAAATATAGCGTTCCTGCTTAATCTCCTGCCATTCTTCCTGAATATTTTTCATTCTTCTAAATAAATTCATCTCTGCTCTTCCTTTTCCTTACTACATATGAGTACATATGTTAGTTTACCATATTTTCAATTCAAAAACTATTATCAGCCCTTAACTTTCGTACATCCTTAACTGCATTCAACAAACTTTATTTTCTCTAGTATGATGTTCTTAACAGTGTTAGATATATCATGAAAATGAATTAATTTTTTTAAAAATTCGATGATAATTGATGCCGCTAAAGATACTATAATCAGCACAATATAATCTAGCCATATATAATAAAAAGAATAAATAAAATCGTGAAAATAAATTGCCCGAAACATAGTGTGAATCAAAAACATATTCATACTATGTTTCCCTAAAAATCTAAAAAATTGCATAAGTGGTCTGCACCAGGTAAAAAACAAATAGATATACAAAATAAGATACATCGGTGCAACACCTTCCCAAAGATAAAGAAACTTAACTCCAAATCCTGCACTTTGTCTTAATAAAACTATCACAATCATACAAATAGTCATACAAATAAAACTTCCTATTTGTGCTATCCATTTCAAAGAATCATACCATTCCTTTAACTTTGTAAAAATATTGTATTTCGCAAAATATATGCCCAGACTATAACAGAAAATCCATCTCCAAAAATCAGAATATGGCAATTTCAATGCTGTCGGCAGAAATACTGTTAAGATTAAAGCAACTTCATGATAATTTTCTATTATTTTTTTAAAAAAAGGAAATAAAAGAATCAGAAAAATTGCCAGACTCATATACCACCATGTAGCACAAAACGTCGGTGTCGAAAATAAATGTGCTAATCCCATACCATCAATAAAAAAATAAATCCAAGCATACATACCATTTCCATAGATTAGCGTAAATCGATTTGTAAAAATACCCGACACAATCTGAACGAATAAAAAAATAAACCAAAATCCTAACATCATAGACAAATACCTGTTCACAACATATCTACGCATTGCCAGATTATCTTTTATTTTTTCTTTTGCAGAGGCCATCATCCCATATCCAGTTAAAAACACAAACATCCCTACGCAAATCTTAAAAAATTTAGCTATATATACAACTTGACTCTCTGAAAAAGGATAAAAACTAATTGGCGAATCAAGCCATCGATCTGGTCCCAGATAATTGTGATGAAAGAACATAATTAAAATAGCAATCCCTTTCATACACAAGGTATCATTCTTTGTAAACTTCATAATTCTTCTTCCTTTTCATATTTATCCATCTATTTTTTATTATTTGTTACATTTTTATTTCTAAATTCTATCATTTTCTTTTCAACTATGCAACAACCTCAACTTCAAAATAAGCTGAATTTCTTTATAATAAGAAAATTCAGCTTATTTTATAAATCAACCAGCCTTTATATTTTTTCTTTCATTTCACTCTGGACCATCTGCAATTTATATTCAAACAATTGCCTATCCTTTTGTACAATTGTGGACAAAATCAGCCCTCCAAAAAAAGATTGAAGTGCCGCTACCGCTATAAATCCACTTACAATCAAAGTGGGAAAATTAGGTACTAATCCCGTTTTTAAATAGACTAATAGGACCGGAGCAAACATCACAAAAGCAATTATCAATAATATTAATGATAATATTCCAAAAAAGTTCATTGGTTTATAATTTTTATATAATTCTAGAATTGTCTTCAGAACTTTAGCTCCATCTGTATAGGTACTCAACTTCGACTCACTGCCCTCTGGTCGATCTCGATAATCAATAATTACATTCTCAACAAACATATTTTTATCTACCGCATGAATACTCATTTCAGTCTCGATTTCAAACCCTTTTGATAAAACTGGAAACGTCTTTACAAACTGATAGCTAAATGCACGATATCCAGTCATAATATCTCTAATATTACTTTTAAACAGTCGATTGATCGTCCCTCTTACCAAACTATTCCCAAAATTATGAAAAGGACGCTTATTTTCTTCAAAATATGTTGATGACAATCGGTCTCCCACTACCATATCCACTTTTTTCTCCAAGACTTTTTGAGCCATTTCCCTTCCGAATTCTGCTGGATATGTATCATCACCATCAATCATAATATAACATTCCGCATCAATCTCTCGAAACATTCTGCGTATTACATTTCCTTTTCCCTGCTGATACTCATTTCTGACAATTGCACCTGCTTCTGCCGCAATCTCAGCTGTCCTATCAACTGAATTATTATTATACACATAAATTTTTGCCTCAGGTAATTCCTTTTTCCAATCTTCAATTACCTTTTTGATTGTTTTTTCTTCATTATAACAAGGTATTAGAACTGCTATTTTTTCCATAAACTTCTTCTCCTCTGTTTTTTACTTTCTTGTTAAAAGTCCCAAGCACAATGGTATACTAACAATAAAATAGTATGCATAACGCATATAAACCACCGGACCCAAAAAATTAATCAAGATATTACCCAATATCAATCCAAATCCCCAAAACAGTCTGTAATCTCGATTTACAACACTTTTCCCCATTAAAATTATAAATATGCACATGTAGAATCCTATATTGAATATCCACCCCAAGTATTTATTATGCTGTACTTTTGTTATCGTATTATATATAGTATTTCTAAGATCCTCAAACTTTTCATTATTTTTTACTCCCATAAAATAATAGTCTCCAATATCGATTCCATTATAATATACATAAGCCAAACTATCTGAATATCTTTCATAATAAAGATATTGATAATTATTATTAACTGCTGCCTGAATATATGTCATTGGATACTTAAATAAATATTTTAACCAGACTTTCAAAAATTCTATCTTTTCTTCAGATGTTAATTTTAAATTATAATGGCTTTTTACACTATCCGCCCTTTTGGGATCATAGCGTTTCACAATAGCATGATATTTTTCTCCATCCGGCGCCAAAGTTCTCTCAATAACCTTTATATCACTGTTCTCAACTTTTTCTTCTTTTAGTACTCGAACCACTTGTTGAAATGGGATCGACAACATTTCCCGTTCACTTCCCGGTACAATTTCCAACATCGGAAATAAAATTTTAGGTAATATAATACCTAAAACCAAAATTGGAACCCCCATTAAAATTGTTACCTGCTTTCTATAATGCTTAAGTAAAATTAGCAGAATCAAAGCCATGAATAATAATAAATATAACCCATTATTTCGAACTAATCCCATTAATGTAAAAGTAATAATATTTAATACCAACTCTTTTTTCTTAAACATCTTCTCTGGTCTTCTCAATATCTTCAACATTCGAACCGTATTGTAAAGAATTAGTACAGTGAACAATGTATCTTTACAAAGAGTCGTTGCAGTAATTCCATTTAATGGCCATAGCATATAAAATAATATTGCTATTAAACATATTTTAGGGGACACGCCTTCTTCTCGCATATACAATACCATATAAGAAAAAGTCATTGCCATCAGAACTGCTTGAATGATAACTAAAAGGAAGAGTCCTATCCCAATGCTACCGATTCCTTTTCCTATTTGTGCAAAAATTCCAAGAATTAATGTATGAAATACAGGATGATGATTATTCCAAAAAGATATTTCCGGATTAGGAAGATTCACGTATCTCTGAGTCCAACACATAGAATCTATATGAAAAAATTGCCCCAATTGATCTACTACATCTGGATTTGCTGAACATGGATATAAAATAATTAAATACGGTATCCAGAAAAGAAGCATTCCTCCGGTTATTAACAACCAGCTTCTAGTGTTCATTTTCCCAAATTCTACCTTCTCATTATTCTGCTTTACCCTATCAAGCAAGTTCCAAAATATAAATATTATAAAAAAAAAGAAAGCCGTCAAAAAAAGATATATTGAAATGAATCTCCTTATTGATGTTCCATTTTGAAACCAAAGATCCCAACTATTGACCTTTGAAAAGCTATATCCAACTACTTGAACGAACGCTAACAGAGCAGCTAACACAGCTGCTCCTATACAATTTCTTTTATTCTGTTTCCAAACCAGTTTACTCATAAACGCTACTCCTCTTTATCTCACTTCTAAATCCTTTCCTCCAAATTAATCTTTTCTCTTTTTTCAAATATTCTGGAACATCCAAAAATTCCATATCCCAAAACAAAGGGCATTGGATTCCAAGCTGCCGGGTATAGGGCATCTACAGTAAAACTTAAAATACACGCAGTAAGAAATACTATTCCTTCATAATGCTCTATTCGGTACATGACCCAAATAGCAATCAATATAATCAATATAACTCCAATAAGTATAAGAGGTCCATATTCTAATAACATTCTTGGAAATCCAAGTTCCGGCACAGCTCCTGGTACCTGCTTTTTGAACAGACCAAACCCATCCAATTTGTTCCCTAGAGAACTTCCAAACAAATGATATCCACTCCCCGATATAAAAGTACGGAAAACATCCAATCTTCCTGTTAATTTAACATTGATAAACTGATACCACTTTGATTCACTTTGAGCTATAAATCCAAAATATAAACTTCCAGAAATCATAAGCATATTTAATATTTCAAATATCAAAAACACGATCTTACTTTGAAATATTTTTCTTAAATATTTTAAAACAAAAAACATTCCAATTCCAATACATGCTGTTATATAGCCAGTTCTTGATTTTGTCAAAAGGAACAGTTCATAATTTGCAAAAAACACAACTATATAAACCCACCATTTACATGATCCATGATATACATACAAAAAGATCAAAATAAACGATGAAACTACCAAATGTAGAATATTCGGATGCCAAGTAAAAAATTGATATCTTGTTTCAATTGCACCCCTTCCAAAATTTCTTGTCACTGCAATCCCTGCAGGGTTTGTGAGAAATGTAAATGCAAAACCATAGATAAACATTACTATCCCCACTACAAATACTACTTTCATCACTTTCTTTAGTTCTACATTTTTAATTGCAAACAAAAGCAGAAAATTAATTGCAAAATCAATCGTCCCTGAGGTTTTCCAGCAACAATATAAAACTATTGCTGCTATCACTCCTAAAGCAATTTCAATTTTATTATATTGCCATATTGTAATTACTATTTTCAAAATCATCACAGCCATTGCAATATAAAATATACTCTGCACAGGAATTTGCCTTTCTGGCAAATTTTTTGTTCTCCAAAAGCAAACAACATAATACATAAAATAGAATGCGTATAAGCCGATCCCTACTAAATATAAGATCTCCGTTCCTTTTTGTATCGTATCTTTATTCTTTTGTTGCATACCAGTCCTCATTTCCTACTTTTATACTCGATACCCATCCGGATTCATTGACTGCCATTTCCATGAATCAGCACACATCTCTTTGATCCCTTTTTCTGCAACCCATCCAAGTTCTTCTTTTGCCTTTGTTGCATCACAATAACAAGTGGCAATATCCCCCGCTCTTCTTGGCTTAATCTCATACGACAATTCTTTCCCACATGCCTCCTCATATGCATGAAGTACATCCAGAACGCTGTACCCGATTCCGGTTCCAAGATTATAAATACTTACTTCCGGTTTTTCTTTAAATTTCTTTAATGCTTTTACATGACCTTTGGCAAGATCCACAACATGAATATAATCACGAACTCCCGTTCCATCCGGCGTATCATAATCATCTCCAAATACACCAAGCTTTTCAAGCTTTCCAACTGCTACCTGTGCAATATACGGAACCAGATTATTTGGAATTCCTTTCGGATCTTCTCCGATCAGTCCGCTCTCATGAGCCCCAATCGGATTAAAATAACGCAGTAATACCACATTCCACTCCGGATCTGCCACATGGAAATCTGTCAAAATCTGCTCCAGCATTCCCTTCGTCTGTCCATACGGATTGGTAATCTGTCCCTTCGGGCATTCCTCCGTAATCGGGATAAACGCCGGATCCCCATAAACAGTTGCAGAAGAACTGAAAATAATGTTTTTCACTCCGTGATTTCTCATCACATCACAGAGAACTAAGGTTCCCGTAATATTATTGTGATAATATTCCAATGGCTTTTGCACAGACTCCCCAACTGCTTTTAAACCGGCAAAATTTATCACAGAATCTATTTCCTCGGTTTCAAAAATATGATTTAAAGCCTCACGGTCCAAAATATCTGCTTCATAAAACTTCACAGATTTCCCTGTGATTTTTTCTACCCTTTTCAATGCCTCTGCACTGGAATTATACAGATTATCTACCACTAGTACTTCATAACCTTCATTTAACAGCTCCACACATGTATGACTGCCGATATATCCGGCGCCGCCCGCTACCAAAATAGACATAATTTTCCTCCGTTATAAAACATCGTTCCTACATATTTTCATTGTTTTTTATCATACCACATTTTAAATATATATCAAAGTTTTATTATTTATCCAGTACAATTTTAAGACCGTCGAATCCTTCTCCCTTCGATATAATATCGTTTTTCACATGCATGCCCCATAGAAAATGTTTTTCTCGGAAGTGTCCCGTCTGTCATAACGCTCGGAAACAGCTGATCTTTTTCTATTGATGGCAGCAAAAAACCAATGGAATTCTGCTCAGCCGCTAATTTTTTTACAACATCTTCGCCGTGAATATAATCTACCTCTCCTGAATGTTCTTTTAAGTAACCATCCAAAAAGGTCTGTAATTTATCTACCGCCAGCTGATTTTTATGAAGATCAAGCCCTATTGTTCCTCTGCTTTCTCCTGCGTACCACTGAATTGGATACCCACCTTCTTCGCAGCACCGTTCCTTGAAACCGTTCAATAATTGTTCCCAGTCTGCCCCCTTTACAATTCGGTGAATCGGCTCAAAATTCTGCGATGCATCATGCAGATTTTCAAGCTCCACCAAAGCATATCTTGCCGGATGGCCCGATAAATCCTCACCTTCATGATTTCGCTTCAATTTTTCATAGCAGGCTTTCGCTGCTGCAAGAGAATGATTTCCATCTCCCACTGCATACGCCATCGGCTGACCGTTTAAATTCTTATAACGTTTTGAAAGCTCCTGTTCATATTCTGTAATTTTTGATGAAAATGCAGCCGCATCCTCTCCCTGTACCAGCCATCCGACAATATGTCCTCCATTTTGCATCAGATCAAACTCATACAATTTCGGAAGCTGGCTCTTGCGTTCTGTTAAAGAATTTAATAATTCTTTCTGAGGATCATCACACAGCAAAATAACATGAGGCAGCTCCATTGACGCATAATAGCGAATATTCATGCGGGGAGGAATACGCTCAATCACGGTTTTTTCTGTCGCCCGAACTTTTGCCTTATCCTCCGGTGTATAGCTATATTCTTCCAAATCAATGGCACCGACCACACCGCGCCGGATTTTCCCGTTTTGCAAGGTTCTTTCAATATAAATAAATGCATCTTTATAATTTTTAAACAGTTCATTTTGAAAGTAGCGATTCATTGTATTTTGTATATTTTTAATTCGTGATACCTCATCCTTCCTTCCCAGCTCGTATTCCGGCAAAATTAAATGCAAGGCGGACGGCGCATCCTTTACAATGCTTTCCACCTCTTTCCAATACTCCGGCTGGGAAGAATACTGATCACAGGCAATAACTGCCCACTGATTCATGGCATCTGTTTGTGGAATTAAAATATCTGATGGTAAAAAAGTATTCAACGTTTCCTCTCCTCTTTTAATTATAGGGTCAAATTTCTTTTATCCTGTTTTCACTGCGTTTGCATACTACGATTTTAACACGGAACCACCGTCTTGTGAACTATACATTCCCCACTAATTTTATAATAAGCATCCTACTATATTTTCTGAATTTTACATGATTTGTTATAATACTCTTTATCGGAAAACTTTGATTTTTAGAATTATTTTGACAAAGGAGGTTTTTTATGATTTTTTCCTATGAAGAACAGCATCGACAAATTCAGCAATTCTTATCACTTATGAAAATTGAGCGTAATCTTTCTCCGCTTACTTTAACTTCTTATTCCTATGATCTATATCAGTTTATCACCTGGCATGAAGCAAATACGCGGTCTTCCATCAATCAATTAAGTATCATTGAATATTTTGACTACCTGCAGACCAAGCGCCGGCTTTCTGCCAAAAGCATCCTGCGAAAGTACGCCTCCATTAAACAATTTCTTTCCTTTTTAAATGAAGAGCATTATGCCAGTGAAAAATTTTTTCGCTTCAACAGCCGAAAATTTCGGATTCCTCATGCCCTTCCGAAGACATTAAGCCTTTCTGAAGTAAAACTTTTAATCCATTCCACAGAGAATCAGTATCTCAAAGCAGATTCCTCCTATCATAAGGCTCTGATTTTTCGAGACGGTACCATTATTGAACTTCTTTTTTGCCTGGGATTGCGCATCAGTGAAATCTCAAATTTAACTTTACAAGACTATCAGCCAGATGAAGCTTCCATCCTCATCCATTCCAAGGGAAATCGCGAACGTCTCTTATATATTTCCAGCTCTGATGTAATTGATAAGTTATCTCTCTGGATTTCCACTCACCGCAAGCAACTGCAGCCCACTTCTGCTTCTCTTTTTGTAAATCGTTTCGGAAATCCTTTATCTGTCCACGCCATCGAAGATATCTTTCAAAAATATCGCTGTCTGTCGGGCATTAATCCCAATGCAACTCCTCATTATCTGCGACACACCTTTGCAACTCACTTACTAAACAATGGAGCATCTCTTAGAGATGTTCAGGAAATATTAGGACATAAAAACATCTCTACCACTCAAATCTATACAGAAATTTCCTTAAAGCGCAAACAAGAAGTCTTAACCAAATTCAATGCAAGAAATTTCTTATTTGAGTGACGTCTTCTTAGAGGTCAGAGTCTTCTTGCTTAAAGAGGATAAATTTTTACATTCTGAATCACTATGAAAGGGCAGAATCAAAATGACTCTGCCCTGTTCTTCTTCCATAACACACCCGGTTTATAATTCTTCTGTTTTATAAACCGAATACCCCTCATAATAATAGCTATAGTCAATGCCTTTCATATAAATCTCCCGATCCTCAATCTCGTTGGTTAATGCTTGCTTTAAAATATGTTTGATTTCAATATCTTTGATCGGGCTCCTCTCCATTGCCAATAAATAGTCATCTTTCTCAACCAGACTCCAATCAATTACGACATTCAGTTCTTCTTTTAATATAAAATCAAGCCAAATTCTTGTACTGCGACCATTTCCCTCCCGAAATGGATGTACAATATTCATTTCTACATATTTTTCAATAATTTCATCAAAGGTTGACTGCGGCATCTTTTCAACATTTTCAATGGCTGCCTGCAGATACATCACCGATGCAAACCTGAAATTACCTTTCGCAATATTGACATCTCTTATCTTTCCGGCAAAATCATAGATTTGTTCAAATAAATACTTATGGATTGCAGCAAGCATCTGAAAAGTACCGACTTTGCACCCTTTCAAATAATCACTTTCAAAGAGTTCCATTGCTCTTTTCTTGCTTATCTTCTCTTCCATTCTTGCCAATTCCGTTGAATCGATAATTCCCAGTTTGTTCTTTAGCGCCATAAAATCCACTCCTCCTTCAAATTTCAAAATCAATGCTGTTTAAAATGCTCAGTCATCTGGATTGACAAACCTCTCTATGTTCTCACGTCGCTATTTTCGGTTATATTGCAATCTTATCATATCGTATACAGCATATCAACTAAGCTCCTTTGAGGTTTTTAAGTAAAATATATTATTTGAGGTTGAAGGATGAAAATTGCAGTGATTGGACACAAACGTATTCCTTCTCGTGAAGGTGGTATCGAAATTGTTGTGGAGCAATTAGCGATTCAAATGGTAAAGCAAGGACATGAAGTTCATGTATATAATCGTAAAGGAACTCATGTTTCGGGAAGTGAATATGAGACGAGTTCTCAAAGAAAGAAAGTGTACAAAAATATAAAAATTCATACAATTCCCACTTTTTCAAATAGCAAATTAAATGCATTCATATATTCAATTTTGGCGACATTGCATGCAGTTTTTTGCTGTTATGATGTTATTCATTATCATGCCGAAGGTCCTTGTTCTATGCTTTGGATTCCGGCATTATTTAAAATTCATACAGTAGCAACTATACATGGTTTGGATTGGCAACGTTCAAAATGGGGAAATTTTGCAAGCAGGTTTTTACTTTTTGGAGAAAAGATGGCTGTTAAATATGCAGATGAGATAATTGTTCTTTCTAAGAATATGCAAAATTATTTCGAGGAGAAATATAAAAGAAAGACTCATTATATTCCAAATGGAGTAAGTAAGCCCAATATTAAATCTGCGAACATCATTACGAAAAAATATCAAATTTGTAAGAATGATTATATTTTATTTTTAGCCAGAATTGTTCCTGAAAAAGGAGTTCATTATTTATTAAGTGCATATAAAAAATTAAACACTACAAAAAAGCTTGTGATTGCCGGTGGAAGCAGTAATACAGAAGCTTACTATAAAAGAATTGTAAATCTGGCTCAACAAGATTCAAGAGTCATTATGACCGGATTTGTACAGGGACGAGAACTAGAAGAATTATATAGCAATGCTTATATTTATGTTTTGCCCAGTGATGTAGAGGGAATGCCAATAAGTTTATTAGAAGCAATGAGTTATGGAAATTGCTGTTTAGTTAGTAATATTCCTGAAAATATTGAAATATTTCCAAAAAAATTAGTTAGTTTTCAAAAAGGAAATGTCTCAGACCTAACGTTACAATTAGATAGATTATTGCATTCCTCGGATGAAGTTAAATCAAAAAAAATAAGCATGCGTGAATATGTTTCTAAACATTATTCTTGGGAAACAGTCACAAATAAAACTATTAATTTATATGAAAGGCTACAAATAAAATAATGTATCAAATTCCTAAAATTATTCATTTCTGTTGGTTTGGGAAACAAACGAAAAATGATTTTTTATTAAACTGCATACGAAGTTGGAAAAAGTATTTGCCAGATTATCAGTTTATGGAGTGGTCAGAAAAAAACTTTGATATTAATTGCTGTTCTTATGTGTATGATGCTTACCAAGAACAAAAATATGCCTTTGTGTCAGATTATGCAAGGCTTTGGGCATTACATAAATATGGAGGAATATATTTCGATACAGATGTCGAAGTATTAAAAAATTTAGATATATTTCTTAAGTATAAGGCTGTATTGGGATTTGAGAGTAACAACAGGGTAGCTACAGCAATTATGATGTTTAAAAAAGAGCATCCGTTATTGAAAGCCTGGATGAATCAGTATCATAATAGAAAATTCAAACAACTTGGAAAGTTAGACTTAACCACGAATGTGCAATACCTTACTAATATTTTGCAAGAACAAGGGTTATTATTAGATGGTAGTCAGCAAACACTAAATCACAATTCTATAGAAATATTTCCAATAGAGTACTTTTGTCCGTATGCAATGGGAGATCAAGAAGCTAATATCACAAATAACAGTTATACTATTCATTGGTGTGACGGAAGTTGGGTTTCAGGACGTGTAAAATTAAAACATTGGATTATTAAGACTACAAAAAGAATATTTGGAACAAAAAGATATAATTATTTGCGTTCTTTATTTATTGCTAAAGATAGGAGAACATAATGAAAACACAATATACTATAGCACAAATTTGTTTTTATTTTTTTTGGTTCGTAGTTACCATCGGGAAAAGTTTTAATTTAAGTTCTTCAAATTTTGTTATGCGATTATGTACAATAATAGGTCTTGCGTTTTTAATACTAAAGCTATTTTGTACCAAATGGGAAATAAAAGAACTGGTTAATTGTGCTTTCCTAGGACTAATCGGGATGGTCTCTTTTTTTATTTGCAAAAGAGAGGGGGCTTTTTTAACTATTTTAGCAATCATTGGA
The DNA here is from genome assembly GCF_057535655.1 of Anaerostipes stercorihominis. NCBI lineage: Bacteria > Bacillati > Bacillota > Clostridia > Lachnospirales > Lachnospiraceae > Anaerostipes > Anaerostipes stercorihominis. The sequence continues at coordinate 52,924 of NZ_BAAJCL010000011.1, forward strand.
TTAAAAGATATTCAATTAAAAGATTTATTAAAAAAAACTTATTATATAAAAAGTATTCTTTTTTTTGGCTTAATATTACTTTCTTTCTTAGGCATCAGAGAAAATACGGTATTCGAAGATGTGAGAATTGGAGAAAATGTTACAAAATACGGCTTCGGAATCGGACATCCAAATTTAGTTCATGCTACGCTATTTATTATTATTTGTTTAAGCATGTACTGTAATTTTGCAAAATTTAAAATAAGAAATTATTTTTTTTGGATGATGGCAAATTTATTTTTATATCAATTTACTAAAAGTCGAACCGGATTTCTTGTTATCGTTTTTACGTTAACTATATCTTTTACTTTAAAAAATAAAATTATTTACAAAATATTGAAAGTTCCGATTATTGTTTTCCCGATTATTTTACCATTTGTATGTCTGGATATGGGGTATTTGTATTCCGATTCAGCGATGATACAAAAAGTAAGTGATTTATTGCAAGGCAGAATCATGTGGATTAATTATTGTTTTGAAAATATAAAAATAAATTTATTCGGAACAAATTGGGGTTCAGAAGTGATTATATTAGATTGTGGATACGCAATGATTTTGTTCAGATATGGTATAGTTCTTTTTCTTTTATTTGTACTTGCTAATTTTTTTATGATAAGAAAATTTTATATAGAAAAAATGCTACCAGAGTTAGTAATATTACTGGGGTTTTTAGTATATGCAGTAACGGAAGAATTTACTGCTAATATATTTTTAAATTTTTCTTTGGTATTCGTAAGTAAACTTATTTTTATAAAATCTAAAAAAGGAAGTTTTTATGGTTGAATTAACAATATTTACACCAACTTATAATCGTGGGAAATACCTAAAACAATTATATAATTCTTTAAAAAAACAAAGTGTCCAAACTTTTGAATGGATTATTGTTGATGATGGTTCCAATGATAACACGAAGGAAATAGTAGAAAAATTTGACAAATCTATATTTAACATTATTTATATTTATCAAAAAAATTCCGGAAAACATATTGCTTTTAATCTTGGGGTAAAGTATAGTAATGCACCGTTATTTTTCTGTGTAGATTCTGACGATATCTTAACCGTTGATGCCATAGAAGAAATTCTAAAATATAACTCAATATTACATCGAAAGAATGTGGTTGGTATAGTTGCTTATAGAAAATTTCCAGATGGAAAAATTTCCGGTGATAAATTTCCTGATACGGTAGCCGTCACTTACAATCAACTATATTATTCATATAATAAAAAGGGAGAAACAGCTCTTATATTCAAAACAGACATTCTAAAAAAGTATCCATTCCCTAAATTTGACAAAGAAAATTTCTTAAGTGAGGAAATTTTATATAGTCAATTAGATTACGAAGGAAATTTACTTATTATGCCGCGAGCCATTTACATTATGGAGTATTTAAATGATGGATTGACAAACAATTGGTTTACAAATTGGATAAAAAATCCTCAATCAACTACTTTACTTTTAAACACAAAATATTTTCATGTAATGAAACTTTCTGTTTGGGAAATTATGAAAAAAAAAGTGAAAATATTATTGCAATGGAATTGTTTCTGCCTTGGAGCTAAAAAAAATATTTTGGAAAATACACCAAGTAAAATAGGAAGTGTATTACTGTTTTTACTGTCTATACCAATTTATTATGTAAAATTTAAACATGCAGTTAAAATTGGGAAAAAGGATTGAAAAAATGAAAAAGAAAACAGGCGTTGTAATCTTAAATTTTAATGATTCTGAATCAGTATTAAAACTATATAAACTTATTGTGGATTTTCAGGCAATAGATAAAATTGTAATTGTCGATAATTGCTCTAAAGATCAATCATACAATATCCTTAAGAAAAAATGTATTCGTAAGTGTTCGGTTATACGAACACCTTATAATGGCGGTTATGCCTATGGAAATAATTATGGAATTCACTATTTATTGAAATATTATCCGGAGATTTTTTATTTTGTCATATGTAATCCGGATGTAATTTTCAAAGAAAGTTTGATTGAACAAATAAAAATTCAATTTGAAAAAAATAAGGATATTGGTTTACTGTCAGGCGTTATGCACACCGTTGAAGATGTTGATGTAAAAATGCCATATGGGGATTTTCCTTCTTTTTATGAAGACTTATTTAGTTGCTTTTATTTATATCGTTACTATTTAATGTATCAACGAAAGAAAAAAATCGATTATACAAAATCGTTGCAATTAGTTGAAGTTGTTTGGGGATCATTATTTGCTATTACAAAAAAAGCTTTCCTGGAAATTAATAGTTTTGATGAAAATACTTTTCTTTACTATGAAGAAAGTATACTAGGAAGAAAACTTCAAGAAAAAGGGTTAAAATCAGCTATAATAACCGATGAAAATTATATACATAATCACGGAACAACAATTACTAAAACAACTAATATTATATATCGAAATTGTATCGGATTAGATTCAAAATATTATTATCAAACTCATTACAATCATATTGGAAAATGTAAACGACTGCTCTTAAAAATAGCTATATTTTATTCAAAGCTTGAATTGCATATTGGGTGTTTTATAAAAGATAAATTATTATGTTTTAGAAAAGGGTAAGACTATGACAAAAAAGAATCAAAAAATTATTACAACCTTAGGTTTAGAACTTTATGCAAATAATTTTGGTTGTAGTGCTTTAGCAATTTCATTTCTATATATATTAAATGAGATTGCCAAAGAACAAAATGAAATATTTAAAGTAAATATCATTACTTATGCAATTCCTGAACATGAAAATTATAATTATTCTAATTTGATTATTGAGTTACATCTAAAAGAATTCAAAAACTTTAATTTTTTTAGAAAACTTTATAATCTTTGTAAAAAAAGCAATTTAATTATAGATTTCACTGAAGGAGATAGTTTTACAGATATTTATGGAATAAAACGTTTTATACTAACAACAAATCTAAAAATGATAGCAGTTTTAAGTAAAAATCCATTTGTGATCGGACCTCAAACCATTGGTCCTTTTAACTCCAAATTCGCACAATTTTGGGCAAAGTATATTTTAAAGAGAAGTATGTCAATTTATACGCGAGATCGCTTATCCTCCGTATATTTAAAAGAAATGTCAAATATTTCAAGTATTTGTGTTACTGATGTTGCAACCTTGCTTCCATATAAATGTCAGAAATTGGAGCATAAGAAAAAGAGAGTTGGATTTAATCCATCCGGTTTATTGTATCATGGAGGTTATACCATGAATAATCAATTCCAACTAAAAACACATTATCCTGAGTTTTGTTTTAAACTAATTGAACTACTGCAAAAGGAATATGAAATTTTTCTTTTTCCTCATGTAATTACTCCTGATTATGATTCAATAGAAAATGATTTGAAAGTTTGCCGTTTGTTGAAAGAAAAATATCCACAATGCATTATAGTAGATTCTTATAGCAATCCAATAGATGCAAAGACTTCGATATCTCAAATGGATTTATTTATTGGCTCCAGAATGCACGCCACAGTAGCGGCGTTCACTTCAAAGGTCCCTACTATTTCAATTGCATATAGCCGGAAATTTGCAGGTCTATATAAAAATTTAGATTATCCATACGTAATTGACGCAAAAGAGAAAAATACAAGCGAAACAATAAGTTTGATTTCAGAATGGATTCAAGATATTTCTGTTCTAGAAAAAAAACGTATAAATTCACAAAAAATTATAGAGCAAAAGAATACTCAGTTTATTAATGGATTAAAGAAAATACTAATATAATTAAGTCGACTATGAGGAGAATATAGAATGCAGAGCTATTGGTTTTATAAAAAATCACCGACAATTATAAAAAAAATTTATATATCTATTATGAAAAAATTTACCAAAGGAGAATTTTATTCAGTTCCATTAAGAAATTTATTTAAATCTGTTTATGGAATTGATATTGGAATAGGATCTTATGGGTGCTTTGATATAAATTTTGCACCTAAAATAAAAATAGGAAGATATTGTTCGTTTGCAAAAAATGTTAGTATTGTACCCAGACGGGAACATCCTCTTTCATACGCTTCTACCCACCCATTTTTTTTTAATAGTGCTTTAGGTTATGTAAAGGAAGATACGATAGAATTTAATGATTTGGAGATTGGAAATGATGTATGGATTGGACAAAATGCAATTATCTGCAGCAAATGTAAAAAAATAGGTAATGGATCTGTAGTAGCAGCCGGAGCTGTTGTAACATCTGATGTACCTTCTTATGCTATTGTTGCAGGTATCCCAGCTAAAATTGTTAAAAAACGCTTTGATATTCAGATTCAAAATGAATTAGAAAAATCCAGATGGTATGATCTTGAGCCAAAAGAATTGAAAAATTTTGCAAAATATATTGAAAATCCATCCCTTTTTTGTAGAGAAATCAACCAATACAGGAGAGCTGATAATGAATGATTATATTATTCCCAAAGAAAAATGTACCGGATGTAAAATGTGTTCCCAGGTTTGTAATCATAATGCTATCAAATTTGTAGAAAATCGAGAGGGATTTTGGTATCCATCAATTGAACTTAGCAAATGTATACAATGTAATCTTTGTAAAATAAAATGTCCTATAAATCGTGAGTTAAAAAAAGACAGGGAATTTGGTATTGCTGCTTACGGTGCGTGGACGTTAAACGAAAAAAGAAGAATAAATAGTACATCTGGCGGCATATTTACTGAACTTGCTTTAAAATGGGTAGATAAACAAGGATTTTTTGTCGGTGCAGCATATGGTACAAATTTATCTGTAAAGCACAAAATTGTTGAAAAAAGAGAATTTTTAAATCAATTACAACAATCAAAGTATGTACAAAGTGATACTGAAGGAATATATAAAAAAGTAAAAAAATTATTGGATGAAAACTCAAAGGTTGTTTTTTCGGGTACTCCATGTCAGGTTGCCGCTTTAAAAAGTTTTTTAGGAAAGGATTATAAAAACCTGTTAACTATAGATTTTATTTGCTGCGGAGTTCCGTCTCCAAAAGTGTATAAAGAATATATCAATTTTTTAGAAAAAGAAAATCACTCTCAGATAACTAAAATATGGTTTAAAAATAAAACCTTTGGATGGCACAGCTTAAGTACAAAAATCTTATTTAGAAATAATAAAACATATTTAAGAAGATCTAACGTTGATCCTTATATGATTGCTTATATAGAATCAGGATTAGATTTAAGAACAAGTTGTTATCAATGTGATTTTAAGCAAAATCAACATTACAGTGACATTACACTGGGAGATTTTTGGGGAGTAGAGAATATATATCCACAATATTCTGATGAGAGGGGTGTATCTGCCGTTATAATCAATACAGAAAAGGGACATGAACTTTTTAAGGCTATAAAATCAAAGGTTTTTTATTTTGAAACTCAAATTGATATAATTGCCAAAGGAAATTTTACATTGAATCAATCAATGAAAGATAATCCGAAACGTGATGCATTTTTTTCAGAATTGGGAACAATCCCTTTTGATAAACTGATTTTTAAATATAGTTCATGCAATAAAAAGGAAAACATGAAAAGAACTATAAAAAATTTTATAAAACAATTACTAAAAAGGAAGATTTACAATTAATGAAACGAGATTACAGAATAGATATTGTAAAAGGAATCGGAATATTTTTAGTTGTTCTCGCACATGCCGGCTGTCCTATTTCAAAGTATATTAATTTATTCCATATGGCATTATTTTTTATAGCAGCGGGATATTGCTATAATGTTTCTTATTCCAAAGACTTATCCTCACTTTTCAACCTGGTGAAAAAAAGAATGAAGTCATTATATATACCATATGTTTTGTATATGACAGTCTTTGTTATTTTTCATAATCTTTTTTTCACATTATTTATCTATACAAATAATCCGAACTTTTCAAATGGGGTGCTAGGAAATACATATGGAGTCTTACAAAAATATACTGTTATAGAAGAACTGAAAAATTTGGTTAAAACATGGCTGTTTTCTTCCAGCGAGCAATTGGGCGGTGCAGCATGGTTTGTTAAAGTACTTTTTGTTATCACCATCTTGTGGGCAATTTTGTTATTTATTTTTAAAAATCAGCATTTTAAAAATAAATTACTGATAATTTCTCTTGTATCTTGTTTAATGTTGGTTTTTGGTTACTTTTTAAACGTTAAGAACATTACATTAAAATTTGGATTATCCTCAGTATGCACATGTTTTTTTATGTTTAGTGTTGGCTGTCTATTTCGAATATATTATAAGAAGATTTCCAATTTTTTATATGGATCATTATATAAAAGTATCCTGTGTATTATTGGAAACATCTTCATTTTATTTTGGGTGGGACATTATGAACATGTGGCAATTGCAGTTAATAAATACAATAATCCGCTTTTATTAATTATAGTATCGATCAGCGGATGGTTTCTTATATGGAGTATTGCAGAATTACTCAATAATTTTACATGGAATCAAAAAATAGTATATATAGGACAACATACGTTACCAATTTTATTTTTACAGTTTTTGGCTTTTAAATTAGTTACTCTAATTCAAATTCAGATATTTCATTTGGACTCTTATCACTTAGCGTCTTTTCCTACATACAGAACCGATTCCGGCTGGTGGATTTTATATACTTTTGCAGGAATAACAGTTCCATTGTTAACAGAATATATATTTAGAATGTTTATCCATATTTTAAAGATTAAAAGAAAGGCAAAAAAATGAGTAAAGTTAGTTCTATAAAAAGTGTAATTAGGAAAGTGTTAGAATGTTTTAAAGACGTTGAAGTACAATTAAATAACGTTGAGGTTACATCTAATAATCTTCTGGAAAATAAAATAGCAATTATCACAGGTGTAACCAGCGGAATTGGAAAAGCTACTGCTAAAAAATTTATAAATTCGGGAGCTACGGTAATTGGAATTGGAAGAAATGAAGCTGTATTGAGCCAATTATCAAACGATTGGGGCAATAAATTTATACCACATGTGTGTGATATATCCGATTTACAAAATTTAGAGAAAAATTTTTATTCAATTTGTAATAAAATTAATCACCGTCCAATTTCTATTTTGATAAATTGTGCCGGGGCTAAGAATGGAAATGATGAAAGATTTTTTCAATATTCTTTTGATGAATTTGATTCTGTTATAAACACTAATCTAAAAGCAGTATTCTTTTGGTCGCAATTCATTTCAAAATATATGATAGATAATAAAATAAAGGGACATATTGTAAATGTTGCAAGTATCAAGGGATTTATAGGTGAAGCATCGCCTTATTCCGTATCAAAATGGGGATGTGTAGGATTTACAAAGGGATTAGCACGTTTACTGGCTCCTTATGGGATTGTTGTAAACGGAATTGCACCGGGGGGAACGGCAACTAACATGGCTCATTATCAAGAAGGGGATTCTTTAACACATATGATAACTCCCAATATGCGGTTAGCACTACCTGATGAAATGGCTAATTTAATTTTATTTTTAGCAAGTGATTTGGGACAAAATATAGTTGGTGAAGTTATTATTTCGGATGGTGGACAAGTGCTTTAAAAAATGAAAGGTGTAGATACCATAATGTACGGAAAATATTTAATTGTTACGTCAATGCTTGACTCTTATTTTTATCCATATGTTAAAAATGAACATATGGATATTGTACATCCATATAAAAGAATGAATAAATTAAGCTATTTTATTTTTAGAGTAAAAAGAAAAATGGGTATGGATTTTACAAATTATCTATATAACTTCTCCTTAGAAGAAAAATACAATGGAGTTATTGTTTTTGATTGTGCATGCGATAGTTATAATTTACGATTTTTAAAGAAGAATCATTCTAATGTCAATTTATATATTTGGAATATTATGAAAGATTTTATGGAACGACTAAAAAAAGGCAATCCAAATATTGATATAGACTATATAAAATCTTGTTTTAATCATGTATATTCATTTGATAAAGAGGATTGTGAGAAATATGGACTGGAATATTGCCCTCAGCCTTATTCCAAAGATGTAGTACTAAAAAAGACAGCTAGTGTATATGATGTTGTTTTCTTAGGGACAGAAAAAGGACGATTAAAATTGCTGAAAACCATTTTTAAGAATATACAAAAATTGAATTATAAACAATACTATCATATATATTCGCCAACTGCTGAAAAAAGCAATACAACTGATTTTAATATTACCAGCTTGAAAATTTCGTATCATTCCTACTTAAACTTAATTGCCAAAAGTAAAGCAATTCTTGATGTTCCGCAGGAAGGACAAATTGGTTTTACAATTCGAGTTTTGGAATCTTTATTCTTACATAAAAAACTGATTACTACAAATACAGATATTAAAAATTTTAAAATTTATAATAAACACAATATTTTTATTATAGAAGAAGACAACTATGAGAAATTAGATACATTCTTAAATTCTCCATATGATGTATCTACAGATCAATATTTAAAATATTTTGATTTACCTACGTGGTCAGCATTTATTTGTAAAGACTTAAAAATAAATTATTTAAAGGATATTTAATTGCTAATGAAAAATAAAGTAACATATTTTTTGAATTTAATAAAAAAAATGCCAATTGGCGCAAAAGCTGCGATTGTATATACATTTGCAAGTATATTGATAAAGGGGTTTAATGTTATTACAATTCCTGTATTTACACGGATTATGTCCAGTTCCGAAATTGGAATTTTTTATACGTTTACATCCTGGTATACCCTAATATCCATTATTGCTTCATTGGCACTTACTTCTGGCGGAATAAATATTGCACTAGTAGAATACAAGGTTAAAAGAGATGAGTATCAATCATCTATTTTAACCTTAACCTCTATTGTTGCTTTCATTTTTTTTATAATATTCATGCTAAAGCCCGATTATTGGAGTAATATATTAAATCTTGATCCAATTTTAATTTTTATTATGATTGCCGCATTTGTATTAGAACCAGCAAAAGAAATTTGGTTAGCTCGACAGCGCTATGAATACCAATATAAAAATGTGTTTTTCTTCACAATTATCTCAACTGTTTTTGCTACCTTGATGTCATTTGTAGTAGTTATTATGGGTAATTACAATCATACAAATGACTTAGGAATTCTTCGAGTCTGCTCTACATATATGGCTTTTTTTGCATTTGATATTATTTTATTTTTTCAAATCATAAAAAGAGGAAAAACTTTTTATAATAAAACTTTTTGGACTTTTTCATTAAAATTAAGCTTACCGTTGATAATACATGGATTTAGTAAAAGTATTTTAGATGTTTCTGACCGAACTATGATTAGTAAATTTTGCGGTAATAATGCAACGGGAGTATATTCAACACTATATAATTTAAGCACGTTGTCCCTTATTATTTGGAATGCTATTAATAGCTCATTTATTCCTTATTTATTTAATAAACTTAAAGATAGTAATTCAGATATAGATAAAGATATTTCCAAAACTGTAAATCCATTAATGTCTTTTTATGGAGTTGCCTGTATTGCTGTTACATTGATTTCACCAGAAATTATTAACTTATTAACAACTCCTGAATACTATAAGGCAATTGCAATAATGCCGCCAGTAGCTGCTGGAATTTTTTTGACATGTTTATATAATTTATTTGGAGATGTCTTAACCTATTATAAAAAAACATTATTTATTATGATATCAACACTTGTTGCAGCCGGTGCTAATATAGTATTAAATTATTTATGTATTCCTAAATTCGGTTATATTGCAGCTGCTTATACTACATTATTTTCATATGTAATATTAGTTTGTATGCAATGTATTTTTATGAATCTCGTAGCCAATCGAAGAATATACAATCTGAAATTTTTATGCTTCATGTCATGTATCACTGTATTTATTTGTTTATTTTGTAATGTACTATATTCTTTTACAATTCTTAGATATTTAATTATATTACTAATACTGTTAATAATTATTAAATTTAGAAAAACTATTATAAATTTATTTCAGGGCATAAAAAATAATTAAAATTAACATGATGAAAGGAATTTTATAATAATATTAATTAATGCTTATCAATATACCATCACCGAAGGCTTTTTTTCACAACAACCTGAATTGCTCCGTGATTATCCCGATATCCCGCACCGTATAGGGCCTTCTCATCATCATTGGCACCCAGATACAAATAGCCCTCCGATTGTGGTATCATGGCTGCGCGTCCGATTTTTATAATAGTATCAGAATTTTCTCCTACTTTTCCCACCAGACAGCCTTCCGGAGCTCCCGGTAGTAAATAAAATCTTTTGGCAATGAACTTGGGATTGCCTTCCGGACCACAGATCCCCCATTGCGGATTTATCATCCAATTCCCGGACTGATATTCTACCTGAACTGATTCATCCGTCTCAATAAAAATACCTGTATCATTCCAAGGAGTTGCCGCAGAAACTTCTATTATGGTTGGATATAAAATTTGAATCGCTTTTAACAGATTTTCGTCAGGAAAAACCTCTTTCAAAATAGAAAGCATATCTTCTCTGGAAGTGTTTGGATAAATAGAAGTATTCAACAGGATACCCCCAACTGTAATTGCTTTATATTGTACTGCAATACCTTTTAGTGCCTTCGCAATATCACGGGCACTGAAATTCATCTCCTCTTTTAATACTTTTGCAAACTCAATCGGATCATATCCGGCATAGATTTCCGCCATTGCAGCAATCCATTCATTATCTGAAATTCCCCGTGATTTCCACATGGTTGTTAAAAAAGATACTTTTTCTTTTAGTGTCATTTGATTTCCTTTCTCTTTGTAAAATAAGCTCATAAATATTGCATTTCGTTCTGCTTCCTGAATATTCGGACGGCAGATAACAAGCATTTGACAGATTTGTTCTTTATGGTAACCGGCGTTCCAAAGACATTCTATCAGTTCCGTTGTTGATAAATTTGGATATGCCTGCTCCAGATGTTGATAGCATAGAAGGATATCATCTTTCGCAATATAATGACGCTTTGCAATGGTTTCTTTGGTATCCGGCTGTCCGTAAATACAGGTGATCTGTTTCAGTACCTGATCGGATAAATCCACTGTGTGCTGCTTCAACATCACAAAACAATCTCTAAGACATAAATCAGCATTCCATGCCCATTGAATTAAATCAGATGCTGTAGCCTCTGTCAAATAATGAGCCGGACACCAGTCACTGGAAAGTTTCGGATTTTTATGGATTGCCCGAACGGATAAATACAATTCCCCCAGAACAGGAGTTTCTAGTAAAGAGATCTTAGGCATGGAACCACCTTTTCGATATTCATATTTTTTGTCATATCGTTTTCCGGAAGCTTTCCAGAACAGATTGATCTCATACTTTTCGGCAAAGATCAGATCTTCGATTTGCAGCAGTAATTGTCCGTTTTGTATGTTTCCATAAAACGTAGGATAAGGAAGAGGGTCCTTCTGTGAAGAACCTCCGCCGGAGCTTCCTCCGGGAAAGAGCATAATCAATACAAATCCCGCAAAAACAGATCCGAAGTCTGCAAAAAGCTCCCCTGCTCCAAACGCAGCGCCTCCTCCTGCCAGCACATCCTCGCAATATTCCGCATTACCTCCGGAAGAAGACTGCCCTCCAGGTTCCTTCGGTGACAATTTTTCAAAGGTTTCCTTCTTGATCAATTTTCTGCACAAGAGTCCCTGTGCATAATCTCGCAGTTCATCTTCCACAAGAACTTTTAGAACTTGCTTCAACACATCTACATTTGCCGCATCAAACATCAACTGTACCATGGAATCTAAAATCGCATATATATTTTTTTGAAATTGTGAAAAAATATCCTGTGCAGTCACTCCCTTTTTTAATTCAATGATGATCCCAGGAGATATATCATGCTGCAGCACCGTTGTTTCTGTCTCCTTTTGAACCAATATTTTTCCGCCGATTTCTAATCGACAAATCTTACCGGACGGATCCTCATCGGATGCAATGGCAATTTGTGTCTTATAACGTACTTTCAATTTATTCTTTTGTTTTTGAAAATCAAGTTTTTTGCAGCTGCCTTTTTTCATTTGCAGATACCGCTCCAAACGCTCTGCAAAATTGAACATATTACTTTGGGAATCTTCTGCACCTGGGGCTGTCAACGAAAATCCTTTGGCAGAAGAATAAGATATCCCAAGAGTATCTCCAAATATAGCTTTCAAATCTCCGGAAACCGGAATTATAAGATTAAAACTCCATTGATTCTTTTCTGCAATATAATCAATGACACCATTCATAATCTTTTGTTCTAAAAATATAATACAGGCAGAAAGCTTCATTTCTTTTCGATTTGGTTTTCCCGATTTGGAAAAGGTGAAAGAGCATTCCGGACCTTTTACCAACGGATCTGATAATGAATCTTGTGTACGCAACACCAAAAATCCAAAATCTATCGGTTTCATAAAATTTAAAGACGCCTGAATTTCATCTTCCGTAATGTCAAGTTTCCCTGTTAAATCAAATTTTTCTATTAAAGTTATACTTGTTTTTAATTCTATCTGATACGTGGGAACATCCGCGCCGTCTTTCCCTATAACATTTTCGTATTTTAAAAAACTCCCCGGCTGAAACGTTAAATCAAAAACTTCTTCATCCCAAACACAGGAAGGGAAAAAACAATTCCAAATATGGGATAGAGAAAAACCGGTATTTAGGGAAATACCGGCTGACTGAATCTTTTGATGTTGAAAATGCAGACTTCCGCTGGTGACAAGGTGTGCAATGCGGACAGAAGTGTTAAGATAATACTCCGTTTCAGCATCTGCTGACTCCGTTTCATAAATGTGCTGAATGCATAGACGAAGCTGCTGAAACTGCAGGTAATTGCCAATAGGATCCGGTAACTTTAAATCCTTTGTCTGCTGGCTACACTCCAGAACAGCAGAATATCCGCTTTCGCAGAATCTTAAATCTCCACCGAAGGTAAACACTGCATTATAAATGGTAAGTACAATCTGACCGGAAATAGAATAAACATTATTTCCCGACTGCAGCAGTACTTTTAAGTGAAGATTGGTAAAATCCAGTGTATGAAACAACTGAAGATCCGGAAGACAGGCATAAAAATATTTGGTATCCAGCGTTTGTTTGGAAAGCCACGTTATACATAAAAAAGTTGTGTTTCCATCATAACCAATCCGAATCAAATCATTCAAAAAATGGAGATTTTTTAATTCAGCTTCAAACCAAATAAAAAAACTAGATGATTTCCCAAAATCTTTCTCATGAATTAAACCGTTCATGCTCGCTATAAGATGCGATAAAGGCAGAACAGACAAAGTGTTTGTCGAAACTTCTGTGAGAGGACAATTCATGAAAATCAAACCAATATTTTCGAAAGAAACATTTTTTAATATATCTGAATAAACATTATTCGTTACATCTTTAAAAAATTCCTCAGACGATTGTTCCATATCTTCTTTTAACTGCACACAAAACAATTGAAAATTTGCATTGCCATGAAAGCTCAGCGATAAAGGCCAGGCTTTCGAACTATGTACTAAGGTTCCGGTTTTTAATGTTGCGGATACATCAAAAACCATGTATTATTCCCCTTTCGTCTCTGTTTGAGCAGTATTTTGTTTGTCTGATTCTTCGGCGGTAATAAATTTGTTGTGTTCATTGTCATAGATACCCTCTGTAACCGTGGCATCGAAGCTCTCAATATAATCATCAATTTTTGCCAATTCCAGAAGGCTCTTCGGCGGTTTTACCTGTGCATAAACATTCTTAGCATCACAGAATGCGATCTTCATAATACTTTCTTTGGAAAGTGTTTTGGCAGATGCTGCCGGTGAACTGTCCTCTTTTTCCTGAATTTCCTGAACAACTTCAAATTCAAAAGGCTGGCTTTGACTCATGGAAGTCGGTATATTTAAACTAATATCATATAATTCCACAAGTTTTTTACTTTCGCTGCCTGTACTGCCCTCGTTGTTTCGTTCTAATTTTGCTGTCAAATTCATTCCTATCTGCATAAAAGTCTCCTTTCAGAACTTTAATCTCTGTAAAGTATTGTATGAATAATTATGAAACTATATTTTATTATATATGAAAATAGGCTGCAAGACAAGTGAAGAGTTAAGAAAATACACTTTTCATGTGAATAATGCTTTAGAAGGTCTTGTTTACAGATCTTTTTTCGATTTCTTTATCAACAGCATTCCGACCAATGTTAAGACACAATATATGATTCCACCTATGCATACTTCAATTATAAGTCGTATAAGCAGATTATCAGCAACTACCTTATCTTTTAAAGTATCAACAACCCCATTCATTATCACCCCTGCAATTATGAATAACATACCTGGCAGAATTACCTTATGAAACTTAATAACTTGCTTTGAAAATATTCCATAAAGTAACAGAACGATTGTTTCAGCCACTAGCGTTCCTACCACTGCTCCCATGGCTCCATGTATTGGAATCAAAATATAATTAAGTATAATATTTACAACTGTGGCAACAATAACAGAAATATTAAATTCTCTATCCTTCTCCATTGGAATAAGATACTGCATTCTCAGTACATTTGATATTGCTTTAATTACTATAATAATTGATAACCATTCCAACAATTCGGCGCATCTCATATATCCTTTTCCAAAGAAAAACGGAATAAAGTCGCTATCAATTGTTTTAATCCCAAAACACAATGCGATTCCTGCCCAAAGCGATAACACGATTGATATGTTTATATATTTTTCGATTTTATTTGAATTATTAGAAGCACTCAACGCAGAAATACGTGGAAGCATAACCACACCGAGACCATTGATAAGTCCCATTGGTATATTTACTATTTTATCTGAATTTGTATAATATCCTAATTCCTTCCATGTACTCATTACACCAAGCATTACCTTGTCTGTATAATGAAATAGCGCTAGTGATACAACTGGGACAAACAGAATTAAATTTGGCTTTATATGACGCACAATATCGTTCAGGCAGATATTCGTGAATTTCATGTATTTAGGTAATTGAATCCACAAAATCAGACTGCTAATCAACATACCTCCTGCCATAATCATTGTATATTTATTGAGATCAGCCGGACTCTTAACAAACATTAAAATACAGGCAATTATGCTAATCTTTACTACAAAACTCCTTTGGGTTGTTGTTTTGAATTCCTCTATCCCGAAATAGAACCAGCTGATATCAAGTCCAACAGACAAAATGTACAACCATTCAATAACAGCATTTAACTTATATTCTCCACCCCAAACTGGAATACTCAAAAAATATACAACACTGACCAAGATAAGCATCCCTATCTGCATTAACATCATCTGTAAAAACAGCTTGCCTAGTTCCTCCTTACCAGCAGACTTTGCTTTTGCTACAGTTCTATTTCCATAATTAGCAAGACCCAGCATCGTAAATATTCCAAAATAGTATGCAATTGAATAATAGTAAGAGTATATACCGTACATTTCATTGCCTAAGGTTCTTGCAATATACGGAGATGTAATCAGTGGACTAATAACCATTAGCAGCTGATAAGCACTTTGATAAATCAAATTTTTCTTAAGGCTTGTCATTAATTTCATCTCCATTCATGTACTTATTTTTATTATTTTTATATAACAATATTGAAAGCAGAATTAAAGATGGATTCATAAGAACCGAAGCACTATAAGATTCAGCGATTGTATATATCGCATATATAAGAACTACAAAGAACTCAATGTAATACCGCCGTTTAAAAAAGATCCTCATCAAAGCTGTGTTAGCGATTATATAAAGCAATAAAACAATCAATCCATACTGAAATCCGATAAAAACAAATCCATAGTCCGTCTTAATATCTCCGGTTCCCAGAAGTGTCAATGTATTTGTAGCCAGAATTACTGTTCCTGATTTAAGCCTAATTAAGAAAGTTCCCATTCCCACATGCTTCATTAGAAGATCTATAAAATATGGTGTTATGAAGCTCAAACCCGCAAGTACAACATAAGAATAACACAGCGGCTTTCCTAATCCGTTGAAAACCTTGTGGATCATTTTACTTTTTATTATCCATACACACAAAATAAGTAAAGTTGTCATTAAAAATCCTGTCCTTGAATTTGTGTATGAAAATATAAAAACATTGTATAATTCCAGCAATATAAATGTCCATGACTTGAGATTTTTATAAGCCAAAAATAATAGAACACATATCACAAATAGCGTATAATGTGTTGAATTTGGCTGTCCATATCCTAATGCGTATCTTACAGTGTGAATATTCCCAGAATCATTTCTCACAAGAACTTGTCGATCCATCACATTTGTCAATGCCAATGATGTTCTGACAAAAAACAGTCCAAATTTTAGCCAAAAACTATACCTGAACAGTTCCCTTAAATCAATATCCTTTACTGCACAAATAGATATTATCGTTAAAAGAACAGCTGCATCTCTTGCTTTTACGAAAACAAGAAGTCCTATTATTAATAAAACAACTGATACAAGAAGTTCTTGTTTTTTCCATTTAGTCGCAATCAGTTTAAAAATAGCAAAGACAATTGCTACCCAAGTAATTGCTATCATGGCTAGATTTTCAGATGTCATACCCAGACCTTTTCCAACAAGCAAGACGGTCCAAAAAATATAGAACAATGATTTAGTCATTGAAATAGTTAATTTACTCATTTCTCTTTCTTAATCCTTTTTGCAAATATAACATCACTTTTCTATAAAACCTCCCTATAATTTTATCGCAGTTTATTCTGCAAACGTTTAAATATTCTCCTAATTTCAAACAGCTTATTTTCTGCAATATGGGATTTTATTTGACTGCCATCACTGGTTATGTAAATTGGCGCCACAAAATAGAACATATCATAATTCACATTTTCGTCTATTTTTACGTTTCTTTTTTGAAAATGTGCATATAAAACCTCTCTGTCAATATCTGAACCTTTTAATTCCAGACTCCCGCTTTTATATACAAAATATAGATTCTTATTCTTCCCCATTCTATTGATCTCAAATTTTCCCTTATTAACATTTATATCTGCACTGTATACTTCGTCAAAAATTTCCACATTATTTTCAAGCATTATTTGCGACAGTCCACCACCGCAGTGTCCAGCCCATTCATCAAAACAACAAGATTTTTCACTTTGAAATACGTTTTTCCAATTTTGGCAATTACACGCAGGTAGCGTTCTGTACAAAGCATTAACTTCTAGGGAATTTTCGTAAATACTACAATGTCCTCTTGAAAAAATTCTTTTATAACTTGTTAATATATCATCTGTGACAAATTTTCTTATATTCCCCCATATTAAGTCAACATCACAATGACCCCAATAGTCATAATCCTTCAAATAATCAGAGAAAATTTCACCAAACGCAGGTTTGAAATCACAGAACTTATATGGAGCATTAATGGAAATCGGAAAATCATAATGTTTTTGAAACAGTTCCTTCATCTGTTTAAAACTCATATAATGTACTTTTACATTATTCGGATAATTATATTTTGTATCATCATCTGTAAAAATAAGAAAATCCACACTTGGATTCCGTCTACATGTCTCTAACCATAATTGAAAATATGTTGGAAGTTTTCCACCCCACGGTACAATAAATGCTATTGACTTCATCTGTATCTTTAATCCTTCCTATTAATATTGTTCTGCAGCTCCTTATAACTCTCTATAAACGAGTCTGCCAATTCATCCCACGTATACTGATTGGCAATCGTGTCATGTGCGGCATTCTTCACCTTATTCATTTCTTCGTCAGCAATCTCGGATACTATTTTTGCCCATTGGCTTGCTTCCATATTTTCAAGAATATAACCGTTTTTTCCATCTTCAATTAGAGTACTGGATCCTCCATTATTCGTCGTTAATACAACAGTCTTGTAATACATGGCTTCCAGAAGCACCATCCCAAAAATTTCGTATGCCGTTGGAAGCAAAAAGAAATCTGCCAAATTGTAAACACCGGATAGATACTTTTGTTCCATTTTTTTCTGATATACAATATTTTCTCGTATACCAAGTTTGTCAGCATAACTCCAACAGTTATCTATATAATCTTTGTTACCGGTACCAATCATATATAGGGTTACATTAGCGTTCCTTTTCAAAATTTCGAAAAAAATCTCAAGTATGAATGGAATGTTCCGTCTTTCCTCAAAACGGCCTATATACAGAATTTTTATTTTTCTGTCATTCTTCATTGTCAGAAATAGAGGCTCATTGCATTCGGTTTTTCCGTTTGAAAGCATTTGTGTATCTATTCCAACACCAATTGTCTTTATACTAGAAGTTTTTATACTTTTACTTTCAAGAAATTTCTGTGCAAGTCTACTTTTTGTTATAAAATTGGTCCCTAGTTTCAAGTATCTTTTTAAGAAAAATAAATCAAAAATAGCACACATCAAATTATATCGTTTATTAACTGCCGCATAATACGGTCCATGATAAATAATGTGTTTTTTTGGATATTTTTTTGCAAGAATCCATGATTGTATTTGATTGTACTCAGCTGTTTGCAGTACGTCGTACTGTGCAAATAATTTATCACATCCGGTGTACACAGTATTTTTTAAGGCGGTTTTCCCATGTTTGTAAAAAACAGTTACTTTTCCTATATCATCCACCGAAATATTAACTTCCTTTTCTTTCTTATCGGTCCAAAAAACAATATCACAAACATTTCCTTTACGGATCAGTGCTTTCGCCAATCCAACCTCTTGTATGTTATATGTGTTTTTTTCTACATCCATATAACTTGGAAAATTTCTAATAATCAATATCTTCATATACTATATCCCTTTTTGGTCATTGGGTTCAAAATCTTCATGACATATCAGCATCTATCTCTCGCATTCCAATGAATCTAGCCGGAACACCGGCCCAAATTTCATTGTCTCCAATCGAATTTAACAAAACTGTATTTGCGCCTACTACGGCATTCTTCCCAATAACAACACATCTTGGAATATCAACTCCGAGGAGATAATTCAATTCCTTTGCCACCCCCCAAAATTGGAACTTTATATAGTTTTATGAGTTTTTCTACCTTTAATAGCATTATCTATTCTCCTATTCTTTGTTTTCTATCTGCTGTGTGATATCGCATTTACAATCTTTTGACCGATTCTATGCTTCCTCTATTTCTTGGACGAATGACTCAAACCGTTATTTTATATTAATTCTCCATAACAAGAGAATAATTTGTATGCTTAAAAGTAATGTTTCATGATCTTGTTCGGATACAAAAAGAATTCTAGCCACTTTGTTTTCTTCATAATCCATGCAGCTATAATTGGTCCTGCAAAGCTAATTCCAAGTCCCAATATCACATGAACCACAGGATTTACAACACCAATTTTCAGTAGAACTGAGCGCAATGGAGCTGCAAAGAGCGTATGCATCAGAAAAATTGGCATAGTATATTTGGCAAGGAAGCTCATTACTTTCCCAAACTTTTCTTCAAAGGCTGTCACCAATTGAATCACTGCAATACAAGCCATTAGACCTAAAGCAAAGGACAGTGCCAAACTATGAACATCAGCCATATACACAGCCACGCTCAATCCAAAGAACAATACCCCCAATATTATTCCTTGGAACTTCTTCCCTTGTACTCGTAAATTGAATACACAGATACTCATTCCTAGCACAAACCAGATTTCGTTTGTAAGGGCGGTTGATACAGCATATATTCCTATATCTCCCGTTAAAATAAAGATTTTCGCAGCTACTGCAGCCATCAAGCCTATAGCAGCCATCTTCACATTAGAAAAAGTTGGAGTGATAAGAAAAATCAAGAACAGAGTATACAGATACCAATACGGAGCTGTCGGATGAAGTAATAACGTATCGCTCAAGCCTCCAATTTGATCATTCACACTATTTGAAAACAATGTTTTCAGTATCCATGTAACTGTTGTAAAAGTTACATACGGCACACCGAGTGCCAGTGCCTTTTTTGTTATATTTTTCTTCCAGCTTATAACGCTATTCACCTTGCTGTATTTCTGATAAAGGTATCCGCTACAGATGAAGAAAAGTGGTACATGGAAATAATAAATCGTCATATTAAACCATTTATATAAGTCGTTTTCCGGCAAAATATTGGATTTCGTCATACTTTGAAAGAAATGTCCTAGTGCAACCAATATACAGGCAATAACTTTTACATCATCGATCCATTTTTCTTTTGTTCTTACCTCTATTTGTCCATCCATCACTTATTCTCCATTTGCTGCGCAATATCAGCATCTACGATTTCCTCACCGGTCTTGTGCTTCAGCTGCTCCTTAGAGGCTTCACTCAGACCATTATTGATGATACAATTTATGTCGCAGGTGCTGCATTTGTCCAGTTCTTCCCTAGTGACTTTACCATCACGGTAGTCGCGGCAAATTTTCAGCTCGTACATACTATACGGATGCTTGGTAAACAAAGCCTTAACCCTGTGGACCAGAACCCAGACAGCAGGCTTCCAGATATATTTGTGCATAGCAGGAGAAACAGAACCGATCATCCAACAGTCACGGTCACAGCAGCGAACCTTCTTACGGACTTCTTTTGCCTGCGGGCTATTCCACAACTCCTTCCAAGTCTGATTATTCAGATTGCCCATAACTTCTTTATCCTTAGTTCCGTTGCAAGGCATAACATCACCATACGGATCGATAAAGAAAGTATCAAAGCTCATGTCACAAGGTAGCAAACGTTTCTGACCATAAATGTAGTTGATTAAGCCGTGGTTGAAGTACGCACGGAACCACTTCTTTGGGCTATTGCTACACAGCAATTCGTTGACCAGATTCTCGAAATTCTTCGCGACCATCGGGCGGTCATGGATAATGTTTTTTGCCTCGACGAAATAGAAACTGTTGTGAAGAGAAGCAGTCGCAAACTCCATGCCCATCTCGTCAGAGATCTTGTATAGCGGTACTAAGTCAGGAGCATTCTTGTCCTGAACAGTCATACCGAAACCAACATCCTTCATGCCCATTTCACGCAATTTCTTCAACGTACCGTAACCACGCTGGTATCCATTTTGCAAACCACGAATTTCGTTGTTGGTCTGTTCCAGGCCCTCGATAGAAATACGGATACCAATCTGTGGGAACTCTTTGCACAAATCCACGATACGATCTGTGAAGAAACCATTGGTCGAAATAACGATACGATCAGACTTTTTGTATAGTTCTCGGACGATATCCTTCAAATCGGTACGGATGAATGGTTCACCGCCGGTAATGTTCGTGAAATACATCCTCGGTAGCTTCTTGATCGTTTCAATGCTGATTTCTTCTTCCGGATTGGAAGGCGCTTTATAGCGGTTACACATAGAGCAACGGGCATTGCAGCGATAAGTTACAATGACCGTACCATTTAACTTTTTTTCTTCAGACATGATGACTTCTCCTATTATTTATGCTCTCTTTTAAGAATATTTCAATTTTATTTAAGAACCATCTGGCACATACTGAGAAAACAACCGATCCACAGATGACTGTAGTCGCTGTAAAGATATATGCCAACAGGTCATTTCCAAATAAATGAATAAGATGCAATTTTTCAAGAACACGGTAAACTAACATGTGACACAAGTAGATCTCAAAGCAGATTCCACCGAGGAACTTGGCAACCGGATTGACCAGTACTCCCATCCGATTACATCCGAGAGTGTAGATTAATGCCGCCACGCAGAAAAACAGCATCGTAAGCGTAGAACTGCCCAATGCAAAATAAACAGCTGTGGCTATCAGCAGAGTCATACCGGCGACTACCTTATGCTTTTGTGCAAATTCGGTCAATTCTTTTCGATAAAGAAAAATCAAACCACCGACAATAAAGTAAATTGCATCATAGATAATATTCTTTCTTCCAGCGTTAAAGTAGCTGCCACACAAATAATTAAATACCAGCGCTGCTACTGTCACACTCCATGCTCTTTTTTTGTTTCCAAGCAGGAAACAGAAAAATGGGAACAGCAAATAGAATACAAAAATTACAGCCAACGTCCAGCTCACACCAATAACTGAAATGTTTGCATTCGGCAACAACCCCTGACACAATGTCAGATTTGCAAAGACTTCAAACAAAGAATTCCAGCTCGGCGAAATTACAAAATCCAATGCACAGAGTAGTGCAAAATACGGCCAAATTTTGATATACCGTTTTTTATAGAACTCCTCCATGCTGATCGTTCGGTTTATAATTTTCTGATAGTAGCCGCAGCACATACCAAAGCCGCTGACCATCATAAAAAGGAACACGAAATTTGTGAAATTTGGAATAAGTCTTCCGAATACAAAGCCTCCCAATTCATATTCTCCGTTTGCAAAGATGTGCATCAAAGCAATGCCAAGAACGGCATATGCTTTTAGTCCATCGATTCCTTCATATCTTTCTTTCTGCATAGTACAGCCCCTTTAATCACGCTGAAAAATATCACGTGTATATACTTTTTCTTTCACATCATTCAAACACTTGTCATAACGATTGGAGATGATCGCATGACTCATTTCCTTGAACTTAGCCAAATCATTCACAACGACGCTGCCGAAAAATGTCTCCCCATTCTTCATAGTTGGCTCATAAATGATGACCGTTGCTCCCTTTGCCTTAATACGCTTCATGACTCCTTGAATAGAACTCTGACGAAAGTTATCAGAATTGGACTTCATGGTCAGGCGATAAACACCAATGGTTACAGACTTTTCTTGATCTTTACGATACTCGTTATCCTCGTCATAGCCATAATAATCCGCCAATTTCAACACACGGTCAGCAATAAAGTCTTTACGAGTGCGATTGCTTTCCACAATTGCCTCAATTAAGTTTTCCGGTATGTCCGCATAGTTTGCCAACAGCTGCTTAGTGTCTTTGGGTAAGCAATAACCGCCATAACCAAAGCTTGGATTGTTGTAGTGATTGCCAATTCGAGGATCAAGGCAAACACCCTCAATGATTTCCCGAGTATTCAGACCCTTACTTTCTGCATAAGTATCCAGTTCATTAAAGTAAGCAACACGCAACGCTAAATAAGTATTAGCAAATAACTTAACGGCCTCTGCTTCAGTGAAGCCCATAAACAGCGTGTCAATATTTTCCTTGATAGCACCTTCCTGTAACAAATTAGCAAACTCATGTGCAGCCTCAATCAAACGCTCATCACCTAAATCAGTGCCAACGATGATACGAGAAGGATACAGATTATCGTAAAGTGCCTTAGATTCACGTAGGAACTCCGGGCTGAAGATAATATTTTTACTGTTGAATTTTTTCCTTATACTTGTCGTATAGCCTACAGGAATCGTGGACTTGATAATCATAATTGCATTCGGATTATATTCTATAACTAGCTTAATCACGGCTTCAACCGCAGATGTATCAAAATGCTGAGTGTGGTTATCATAGTTTGTAGGTGCCGCAATAACAACAAAGTCTGCATCAGAATATGCAACTTTTGCATCTAGCGTTGCAGTCAGATTCAGTTCTTTTTCTGCAAGATATTTTTCAATATAATCATCCTGAATTGGCGATTTACGCTTATTAATCAGTTCCACTTTTTCTGGAGTAACATCCAAAGCCGTCACTTGATGATGTTGGGAGAGCAGTATTGCAATTGACAAGCCAACATATCCTGTTCCAGCCACGGCAATATTATATTTTTTCATTTTCTTCTATCCTCCATTAAAACTAGTTGCGAATCAGCTTTACCGATACACCTTCATAATTTTCTCGTAGTACTCATCAATGGTATCGAAGCTAATGTCTTTGCAGTTCGAGCTGCACTCAGCACACAACATCTTATTCTCCCAAAACTTCTGGATCTTCTTCTTCAGATCTTTGCCATTGTTGCTTTCAAACAAATCGCCGGTCTTTCCAACTTGAATCAATTCCGGAATACCACCAATGTCCGCCCCAAGCACCGGTGTGCCATACATCTGGGATTCCATCACAGAAAACGGGCAGTTTTCATACCACTCAGACGGATAAACGGAGAACCGTGCCTCACAGATGAGCTTTTCTAATCCCTCGCCCTTCTGGAAACCAACGTTTTTGATGTTCTTAACACCATTTACCATCTCTTCCAGCGGACCAGTACCTGCGAAGATAAACTGGACATCCGGAAGTTCTTTACAGACCTTGATGAGTGTGCCGATGCCCTTCTCCTCAGAGAAACGACCGAAGTAAAGAACATAGTCTTTCTTCTCAACTTCTTTCCTCTCAATTTTTTCTACAAAGTTGTGCATCGCTATGGTCTTAGATGCAAATAGTGGATTACTGTCCATCTTTTTCTTCATGAACTCAGAGCAGCAGATCATCGTGTCGATGTACTTATATGCACCCTTCAACTTCCAGAACTCTGCTTCCATCGTACCGATGACAGACTTTATAGTTGACCCGTGAATACATTTTCCCTTCATGCAGTTCGCAAAATGACCGCCGAGACACTTCTCACAGTTCTGATGTGTGTTTGGATTGTTCAGCATGTGATTCGGACAGACCAATTGGTAATCATGTGCCGTAAAAATGATCTTACATTTATGTCTGGTCTCCCCGCGCCATTTCGCGATTTCCAGAATTATGGATGGCGTCAGCTGATAGTTAAAATTATTTAGGTGACAGACATCCGGTCGAAAGTCATCCAGAACCAGACGCAGTTTCTTTCTGGCCTCGTTGCTGTAAATCGTCTTAATCGGATAGGTCAGCTTGGACAACTTGCTGCCACCGTGGAAATCCATGTCAGACGTATAAGCGTTGACCTTGTTGCCAACACAACGCCCCTTGTGTTCCATACCGAAGTACTGGACTTCATGTCCCATTTTTTCCAGATACTCGCCCAACTTAAATATGTAAGTTTCTGACCCACCATTCGGATACAAAAACTTATTTATCATCAAAACTCTCATGTGTTATTTTCTCCCGTACAGCTTCATTGTTTCTTTTGCCACATCATCCCAGTTGTATTTCTCACAGATAAAATCTGCTGCTTGTTTTTTATATTTATCTACATTTTCAGGATGGTTACAAGCATCTTGCAGCTTCTCTTGCAAGTCCTCTGTATTCGATTTCTTAAAGACCAAAGCCCGATCTTCCACAACCTCTGCACACTCCGGAATATCAGACACCAAACAGCAGTTACCGTAACTCATAGCTTCTAACAAGCTCAATGGCATTCCTTCCAAATCTGAGGGTAATGTATAAATATAGGCGTTACTGTACAATTCGTCCAGCATTTGTCCTTGAACAAAGCCTGTAAAAAGAATTCTCTCATCGTCCTTTGCCAGAACTTTTAATTCCTCCATAAAAGAATCTGTATCGCTGGAACCACCGGCAATCACCAGCTTCTTATCTGTCTTGACTGCCTTAAATGCCTCAACCAAATAGCGAATACCTTTTTCCGGCACCAGTCTGCCCAGAAACAATACATAGGAATCTTTTACCAAGCCAAATTTTTCTGTTATCAAGTTTGCTTCGTGAGTCTTTGGTCGATTCACTCCATTGGGAATGAAATTCGTTTCCCTGCCGTAAGTATCTCTGAAATAATCACGGACGCCTTTACTCAAGACGATAATTTCATCTGCATATTTCACAGCGTTTTTTTCACCCTGTCGAATGAACTTGGAACCAAAACCAGAGTTCCATTTTTCACGTTGCCAGTCGAGACCGTGGATTGTGACTATGACTCTCTTACCAAACATCTTTGGCAGCCAAGAGAAAAAAGCAGGACCTTCTGCATGTATATGAACTACATCATATTTCCCAAATGCGCTGTAGAGAGCTGCGAAGAAAGAGGAACTCACCGCTGCAAGACCTTTTTGCTCAATGGTTGGAACAAACTTTTGACAGATACCATCATATTCAATTTTCTTGTCGTACTCTGCGCCGCTTACATGATGCCCCGATCTGTTGTAGCAGGTAACCTGACATCCATTCTGTGTCATCCTGGTGCATAGTTCTTTTACAACAATTTCTATCCCGCCCTCACGGGAAAGACGTTTTTGTCCGAAAACAGCGAGTTTCATCTTCCCCTCCGTTCCTTCATCCTTCAACCTCAAATAATATATTTTATCTTGCCCCGCTGCTATGAAGCACTACCTGCACGGTTCTTAAGATAATTTCAAAATCTCTCTTTAATGACCAGTTACTGATATATTCTACGTCCATCGCTACAATCTCTTCAAAATCCACGATGTCACTTCTTCCGCTAACCTGCCATACGCCGGTTAGTCCGGGCGTCATACTCAATCGCCGCTTGTGATATCCTTCATATTGTTCAAACTCATCCACTGTCGGTGGTCTTGTCCCCACCAGACTCATCTCTCCTTTTAATACATTGAGAAACTGTGGCAGTTCGTCCAGACTTGTTTTGCGAATAAACTTCCCAATCTTTGTAATACGAGGATCATCTGTCATTTTAAACATCAGACCACTCATCTCATTTTGTTCCATCAATTCCTTTTTTCGTTCCTCTGCATCTGCATACATGGACCGGAATTTATAGATCTTAAAGATTCGTCCGTTCCGTCCAACCCTCTTTTGTGAAAAAAACAACGGACCGGGTGACTCCAGTTTGATCGCAGGTCCCAATATCATCGTTACAAAAAACGTAACAGTCAAACCCACCAACGCCCCTATGACATCAATCACTCTTTTTAGAATAATCATATGAAGCGGTATCTCTTTCGCAGCAAAGGTTACCGTGTGATATCCTCCGATTTTATCCAGATATTTTTTACTGCTTTCCACATCCATTTCAAAGAGCCGAATGTTCAGATCTACCGTAATACCCATTTCTTCAAACTGCTGTACAATCTTTCGGATCTTCTCATCATCTTCATATGGAACATGAAGGAAAACTTCATCCACAACTTCCCGTACCGCATACTGAAGCATCGTATCTCGATTTGCGACAATCGGAATATTCAGAATCTTCTTTCCAACCTCATCTCGATCTATGATAATAATTCCGGTGATCCAAAGGTCCCATGTCTTCTCTTTTACAATGTTCCTCACCACCTCGTCGGCGCGGTCATGGGTTGTAATAATCAGCATTTTTCTTGTAATGGAACTATATTTACGATAAGTCAAAATATACCAACGGTAAATACAATGGGTAATCTGCATCCACACAAAACTAAAGGACATGGTTGTCAGATAGATAAACCTCGAATAATCTCTGGCATCATCAATCAAATATGCAATGGTTGCCATAAAAGCGGCTGCTGCGATATTGGTCTTCATATTGCATAGAAATTCCTTCCCAAATTTTCTTTTGAAGAAATCATAATTTGGGTTGAACATCAAATATACTAAAGTTAATACAAAGAGTGCAATCAGCCAACGGTAAATCACTCGATTGTCTGTTGTCCATGCCATATAAGCATCATAGTAAAACCGAAGATATGTCATCAAGAAGTAACCAACTGTAATTCCTATGACATCACCTACATAAATAATAAAATTCTGAACCTGTGAACGCTTGACTCCCATATATCCTATCCTCTGCGAAAACATTTTATCTTCTCAACTCGCGATTGATCTTCACCAGATAAAGAACAAACAAGATTCCGATGGCCAGAACAAAACCGCCGGCAGCTCCCATCAAAATCATTTTTTTTGCATTCACGGATTCCTCCGCTTTTGGTTTTGACGGATCTTCCACAACAATCACGGGATCTTTTTTCAACGTATTGGTAACAACATCCTGAAATACCGGGATGACCTCTTCCGCAATTGCATCGGTATCTTCCCCGGATTGTGTTCTCACTGTAATGGTCAGCAGCCTGGACCCCTCTTCCTGCTCTGCTGTTAATGCCCCTTTAATTTTTGCTTTCTTCATGTCCGTGCGATCTGCAATCTCCTTTGTGATCAGATCCGTATTGATTAATTTCATATAATCGGCAAGAAGCTCATTGGCATTATCACGAATCAGGACTTTGTCTGATGTTTTTGGCACAGTCACATATACTTTTGCCCTGGAAGTGTATTCTGTCACACTTTTTATTTTTGCATATCCAAACGCAGCCCCTCCGCAAAGAAGGATTGCCAGCAGAATCCATATCCACTTGGATATAAAATACTTACACATATCAATCAAGTCAATTTCCATCTCTTCACTTTGCTGTTCCATCTTACTCTCCCACTTTTCAATATATCTATATTTATGAAATATTTTCTCATATACTTAAGGTATTTTATCACAGATGCTGTCGAATTTCTACTTTTTTTCGTCATTTCCCAGGATTTTTCAAAAAAATACACGACTTCTTCATTCAGCCGCGTATTTCTCTGTCCTACCAAAATTTCTTATTTGTTGTAATGTAGTCTACTTTTTGTTTGATATAATCCCAGACCTTTCCCTGATCATCCACTGTCCATAGATTTACGGGAATTCCTGCGTTTTTAAATGCCGCAATTTCAGAGTTGGTGATTTTTGTATAATTGGCATCCAATGCAATCTTTTCATTTTTATAATAATTTATCATTCCCTGATCCGGATTGTTCGTAACATGCTGTAAAGATACATTGGGCAGTTTTTCAACCATCAATACATCATTCATTCTCTCCATCGTATAGAAATCGTAGGCAATAAACATGTATTGCCGATCTCCCATTACTTTTTTTGTAGCGTCATAGAGATCTTCCATATTATCAGTTGTCATACGTTGCATGGAGCGGTTGTTTTGTGTATCTCCGTATTTTACATACTCCATCTTAATTTCAATCACCGGAGTCATTCCGTATTTCTTGCACGTTTCTAAATATTCTTCCAATGTAGGAATGGTTGTTGCGGATGCTGTGTTCTTATATTTTGAAATATTATTGCCTGCAACGATCTTCTGCTTTTGAATCTCCGCCAGTGTCATGTCCTCCGGACGTTTGTTTACTTTGCACATTCTTTGCAAAGTGGCATCATGCATTAAAACAAATTCTCCGTCCTTTGTCATTCTCACGTCTGCTTCTGCACCCCAGAATCCTGCGGCTCCGGCAAGCTCATAGGCTTGTATCGTGTTTTCCGGCGCTTCAGAACTTAACCCGCGATGTGCAACAAACTTTGCACTATCGCTGTGGATATTACCGATCACTCTGATTTTATAGCTGCTTTTTTTCTTAGAACCGTCTCTGGCAGTTGCAGTGATGGTCGCATATCCTTCTGCTTTTCCGGTAACCGTTCCGCTGGAATTTACCGTTGCGATCTTTGTATTGGAGGATTTATAGCTCACTCTTCGATCATAGGCATAGGAGGGAGAAACACTCGGGGTTCTTCGATAAGTTTTTCCCTTCTGTACGACCGGAGTTCCAGATGAAAATTTTACACTTGTTACTTTTTTCTTCTTTACCGTAACCCTGCATGTAACTTTCCGATATTTTTGAGATTTTACATAACAGGTAATGGTTGCCTTTCCCGGTTTCAGCGCTTTGACCGTACCGGAGGAACTGACCGTTGCCACTTTCTTGTTGCTGCTCTTCCATTTTAGGGCGCGTTTTTTTGCCTTTGACGGTGTGATTTTCACTTTAAACTTCTTGGAAGTTTTGGCATACATACTTCTTTTGGTCTTCACATTGGACCATTTAATTTTTCTGACTTTTGGAGTTGCAGCAGATACCGGCGCTGTCGCCGCCCCTAAAAATCCTGCAATCATTCCGACAACCAGCAGCTTTAACAAATGCTTTTTCATTTTTCCTCTCCTTTTTAATACTTTTGTAATATTCTTCATTATTCCTTAACTATTTTAACATATTTTCCCCCATGATGCCAGTCCTAAAAAAATATTAATATCTTTTTTAGCGTCTGTATTTTTTATCATCTCGTCAACTTCCGCTCTTCTTTTTTCTTATTCCGATGCCAATCAATAAAGCAAAAGCACTCCATCCCAGAACGCTTAGGATTGCCCCTGCCTGTATTCCAGGTGTTACATAGGACAATGTTATTTTATGAGTTCCTTTTTTTACAGGGATCCCCATATACATCCCATTGGCTTTGTAAATTTTTGTTTCTCTTCCATCCACCCGGGCTTTCCATCCTTTAGAATAAGGAATTGTCACACAGACCATTTGATCTTTTTCCCCCTGAAATGTTCCAGAAAAATGATTCCCTTCGTATCGAATTTTCTTCAAAGTGTGTTTCTGAAGCTGTTTCAACTTGGCAAATGTCTGTTTTTTATCCACAGTAATCAAAGAAATTTCATCGAATTTATAGGTTCCCGGTGATAAGAACTGCAAATTTATTTTTTCTTTCTTCTTTTTCTTTGGAGTCTGAATCCGAATCATATAATCTTTTCGGCCAAAATAGTAAGGGCTGAAGGTACTTTGTATATAAATATTTTGCTGCATCTGCCCCTGTGTGACTAAAATTCCCTTTGTCCCTTTCTGTCCGGTGAGCCAAAAATCACCTCGAACCGAAGGCTGGTCATGGTATACTAAATTTTGAACATACACATAGGTTTCCTTATGAGGATCTGCGGGAATGGTAATGACAGAATTCCCGGTTCCCTTGGGAGATGAAATTCTCTTTTCAGACAATGGAATCTCTGAAACCGCACTGTGATATTTCTTTTTCTGATGCTCCAACTCTATTTCTTCCGGATTTTCATTTAATATCATCTGACAAAGCAGCGCCTGTTCCCGCTCAACGCCATTCAAACCATCATATTCTTTCTTTGTAATATAGGAATCATAGGCATAAGCCAACGGCAAAGCATATGGATTTTTATACAGCGTTATATACTCCTTCTTTTTGATCGGTATAAATCCATACGGAATCTTCTCCTGAGCCTTTTTCTCATCATCAACAGATTCTTTGGCAACTGTCATATATTTCACCCCTGCCAAAGATAATAGGCCTGTCCTTTGGTCCAGCCCTTTGTATTTATCTGCATATTTCATGCCCAGTGTCTCATAGCTTTTCATTGTTTCTGCCACGTTGCCGCAGGTAATGCTGTAATAGCCGCTGATCGTATTTAAATCATTAACCAACCCATAATTCTTATATTTATATCCTTCTGCATGAACACGGTAGACAGAAGAGTCTTTGATGGATGTAAGCAAGCTTACATTGTCCTGTTTCAAAGTTTCCAGCGCGGATCCCTGATCTAAAAATTCTTGTGTATATCCGCCTTGATCGCTGTGAAACCGATAATATCCATGCATACCTGCCGATGTCACCATAAGAATTGCAAAAACAATTTCTGTCAGCAGCTTTCGATCATCGTAATTCCATTTTTGAAACAAAAGCAAGACCAGATAGACAATGAGAGCCATAATTCCTGCAGCGAGAATTCCTTTGTTTTCCGTAAGCTCCTCCAAAGAAGTATTGACAATCTGACAAAAAACGATATAAACAAAAATGCCAAATCCAATCCCAATCTTCTGACGTTGGGACATTTTGTAAAATCGAGGATACATTTCTGCCGTCAACAGCGCTACAATAAAACTCAGTACAAACGCCCATCGGTTATTTGCATAAGAAAAACCATTGAAGGCAAATCCAAACACCGGAAGTGCCAACGCAATGATGCTTGAGACAAATGCCATTCGATATTTTTTATGCTTCATCCTCTGTGAAAACAGCGTAAATAAAATTGCAATTCCGGCAATCGGCAGATATCCTACATTTGTATTGCTTCCTACGTTCCCATATCCTGTGATATTTTCCAGTAAAAGCAAATAATATTTCCCGGGATATAAAATCAGGGTTCGCCAGTCGACGCCGACACCATTGCGCCCGTTTCCTAAAAAGCCAATCACAGAAGGAATCAGAATCACTGCCGACATGGTAATTCCCAGAGCAAACCATCCCGCAAACCTTCCGATGGTCTGAAAAAATATTTTGATTCTCTCTTCTTTTACATAATGACAAAATCGAATCCATGCATAAATCACGGAGAAAATAGTAAGCATATACAAGAAATAATAATTGCTCATAGCTGCAAGACAGACAGATAAAATGAATACATAGGGCTTTTCTTTTTTATAAATCTTCTCGATTCCAAGACATAACAGCGGAAAATAAATCATCGGATTTAAAAAGAAGGGGTGTCTCAAGCCCAATCGAAAACAAAAACCACAAAAAACATAAACCAGCGCGCCCATCACGGACGCATATTCTCTTTTTTTCATTTTTTTGGCATATGCCAAAAATGCAAGTCCTGCAAGATACATACGCAAAAGAATCATAAAATTGTACATTGCTTCTGTATTTTCTTTTGATACAAAACCATAGAGAAGATTCAGCGGATCTCCAATTGCATAATAATTTAACGTCGCCAAAAGATCTGCGCCATAGCCCAGACTCATTTCCCACATCGGAAGTTTGGGATGTCCTGCCAGCAAATTGGAAAAGAACTCCCTCAGAGATTCTCCATAATATGCCAGTGCAGAATAATGCTGGCTCAATCCGTCTTCCACTCCCGCTCCCCAGATCAAGCTCTTTCCTTCCTGCAAAAACGGAGCAAAGGCAGCCGCACACATCAACAAAAACAGCGCCGAGTACAACAAATAATTGTTTCCTTTTTTCCTTCTCATAACGTTTACCTACCTCTTTATCCTTCGTTTTATCAGTATCATATCATATTTTCAGTTGAAAAAATGTGAAAAATATCTTAAGATAATAGGATGCCAGGTATCATACTGCAATCAACCATATGTAAAAATAAAATGTAAGGAGACCATCTATGCTGAATACTGTAAAGAAATTATACCGCGATTCCAGAATTCGCTACTTATTTTTCGGAGGTCTGACCACTCTGGTGAATTTGTCCCTTTTTGCTCTGCTCAAAGGTCCTTTCGGCATTGATTATAAGATCAGCAACTTTTTTTCTGTAGCTGCAGCGATCCTTTTTGCTTTTGTCGTAAATAAGCTTTATGTATTCCAGTCCAAAACAGATTCCTTTTCTGAGACATTACAGGAGCTGTCCAAATTTATCTTAGGCAGGCTTGTTACCATGGCAGTTGAAGTGGGTGGGGTCCCCTTTTGCGTGGAGATCGTTCGCCAGCCTGAAATGATTGCTAAAATAGAAACTCAGGTAATTGTTATGATTGTTAACTACTTTATCAGTAAATTCCTTGTTTTCAAAACAGTTTCAAAAAACAGGAGGACTTCTTAAAAAGCATATTGCCTCTCAATTGTTAGATTTACATCTAATGATTGGAGGCCGCTACAAAAGAGTCTTCCTGTTTTTTTTATTTTTATACATGTTCTTTGGATTTTACTATCTGAGAGATAATGTACTTCGGACGCATCTTTACCTCGTCGTAAATTTTTGCCAGATAATATCCAATCACCCCAAGACTAAACATCAAAATACTTCCCAGCATCAAAATCAGTAAAATTACCGTAGTAAATCCTTCTACCGCATGTCCTGCAAAATACATATATAAGGACTGCATTCCAAGAAACACCGCAAAGAAAAAGAAGATCACCCCGCAAACGGTTACAATCTGCATCGGCGCTGCGCTAAAGGAGGTAATATTGTTGACTGCATAGCGAAACAGAGAGCGAAACGACCACTTCGATGCTCCCGCTTCCCGTTCTTTTACATCAAATTCTACATAGGTGGTTGAAAAACCAACCCAGGAAGAAAGCGCCCGAAAAAAAACGTTTCGCTCCGGCATTTTCAAAAGCTCGTCCACTGCCTGCCGATCCAGCAATTTGAAATCAGAGGCTCTTGACATGTCAATTCCTGTGGCGCTGCTGATTATTTTATAAAAGGTCCTGGCAAATATTTTATAAACCAATCCCTCTTTTCCTCTTGATGCTTTCACCCCCTCCACAACCTGAAATCCAGATTCCCAGAGACGGTACATGGTAACCAGAGTCTCCGGCGGATGCTGAAGATCGCAGTCCATCACTGCAATACAATTTCCCTCGGATTGCTCCATTCCGGCAAATACCGCCGCCTCTTTTCCAAAGTTTCTGGAAAAGCAAATCCCTTTGATCCGGGAATTTTTTTCCCTTACTTCGAGTATCTTTTCCCAGGTACGATCTTTTGATCCATCATTGACAAATACCAATTCGTATGGAATCTGTTCTTCTCTCAGCAAGTCCCCGATTACCTTCGCTGTTTTCTCAATCATTTGTTCTTCATTGTATGCCGGAAGAACCACTGACAGTATTTTATCCACGACTATTCTTTCTCCTTATTGCTTTTCTTATCTTATTTTACGGTAATTTTAGCGCTGACATTGTCCTCAACGGTCATATTTTTTATCTTTGTGAGCTGCACCTGAACGGTATGTGTTCCCGGTTCGTATAATTCCATGTTGATTTTAGGATTCAAATCTTTAATGACAACTTTATCCACGACAGAACGCAGTCCGCTGATTTTTACTTCAATGGTTTCCTCATCAAAAGTAACATCATAATTCTTTGTGTTGTTCATCAGGGCAATCTGGCTGGTCGGAATTTCCAATGTCCGCTCTTTTCGCTTTTCGATATTTGCCCGAATTACAATATTATCTATCTTATCTGCGGATTTTACAAAGCTAATACCATCCGGAAGCTCAATATCCGAAGCTTTAATTGTCTTCTCAATGCTCTTGGTGCTGTCTCCGATATCAATACTCGCCAGACGAATGCTGTCTACCTTGTCGAGATCCTCTTCATCCCCTGTGATTTCGATTTCTTTCGGCTCATAATCAATGCTGCCCAATGCATAGCCTTTTCCCGGAGTTCCGGTAGTTTTCACAGAGAATGGCACCGTCTTTGTCTTCGATAAAATGACATTGATCTTAATTTTATTTGTATCAAGCTTGATACGATTTTCACTGATTATATCTCCGTCCTCATCATAACACCTCACCTGCTGGGTCATGGAAACATTTTTCTTCAGCCCCGTAACATCGACGGTTGCGCCGATTTGCTTAATTCTGCTGACCACACTCTTTGGTCCCGATACGGAAATCAGATTCGGCGTTGCGGTCTGACTGCTGACGGTATATCCTTCTGCCGGTTTCCCTTTAATTTGAACTACAACCGGAATCTGATCACTTTTTACATCCTCTAAAACAACTTTCACAGTTGCGCCTCCGGTATCAATATCCAGCTGGCTTTTATAACGCAGCGCCTCTACCTTGATCAGAATTGCATGCACATCGGACATTGAAGACACATCCGCGGTTGCACGAAAATCTGACTTATTCAACCGGTCAACCACATCCTTTTTCCCTCGAACCGTAAAACTGACCGTCTCGCCGTCTTCGATTTTATAGGTTTGATTCAGCTCATCTAAAACCTGTTCATTTAACATATCCACCGGTACGTCAGAAAATGTCTTTTTTATGACCGGATTATCCGTGTTAATTACAAACATCCAGAGCAAAAATGCAAAAATGACGGAAAATATTTTTAACAGCAGGTCACTTTCAATTTTTTCTCTCATTACGATTCCGCCCTTTCCATAATTTAAATTTCTTACTTTGACTCTTTTCTTCTCTCAAAACAGACAGCTCATCTCGAAGTCCCTGTGGGTCCAGATGACGGGTAATTTTTCCATTTCTGGCAATGGAAATAGATCCGGTTTCCTCGGATACCACAACGGTCAGGCTATCAGATACCTCGCTGATCCCCACTGCCGCACGATGCCTGGTTCCCATCTCTTTTCCGATCTCCACGCTGTCGCTCAACGGCAAATAACAGGTTGCCGATACGATGCGATTATTTCTTATAATTACCGCACCGTCGTGAAGCGGCGTATTGTGTTCAAAGATATTAATCAAAAGCTGACTGCTGACTTTTCCGTCAATGGGAATACCGGTACGCTCATATTCTCCCAGCATGACTTCCCGTTCCAAAACAATCAGCGCGCCTGTCTTTACCTTTCCCATTTCAATCGCGGCTCTGGAAATTTCCTGCAGTGTCTTTGCAGTATATTCCTCTTCCACCTGTTTTGTATCCGGAGAAAAGATATCAGAAAACCACTTTTTTCTTCCCAACTGCTCCAAAGCATTCCGAAGTTCCGGCTGAAATACAATCAAAATCGCTGTAATTCCCATTCCCATTGTATTTGACAAAATCCAGCTGATGGTATGAAGCTGTAACAGATACGCGGCGAAGGCAATACATAACAGTAAAATAATTCCCTTGAGCAGCACCCACGCACGTGTCGTTCTCACCCATTTTATAATCTGATACATTAAAAAACTAACAATGAGAATATCCAGAATATCTGTCAAATTCATCTTTGGTATGGATGTCCAGTATATATATTTTTCAAGAACATTAAAAAAATCTTTCAAGTTTCTTCTCCCTCTCCTTTGTCTTCATTCTCGCGGTCTTTTCTTTTCAAACTAAAACGCCTGGACGGCTTTGTGATATTGGTAATATTAAATTCTTCCTCTTTCACAGATACTTTTGGTACTGCCTTTACATAATAATAATACTCTTCGTCTTCAAATTCAAAGGTTTCTTCTCTTGTATAATCCACTACAATATAGAAAAACTGCAAAACCAACACCAAAAATATGCTAAGAGAAATCATGAAGATCTCTGAAAAAATTGAAACATCACTATATGTGAAATATCCTCCAATAAACATCATTACAAGATATAGGACTCCTCCTGTAACAATTGCCGTATTCCATCCGTTTCCCCTTTTTTTCCGAATTACAGAAACAACTCCCGCCACCAAACTAAATACAATCAAGCAAAGAAGCAGTTCTGTGCTGTCAAAAAATCTTTCAACTACCACACTGTAGACGGCTTCGCCGGAAGATCCAGCATCAATCTGAATGACTGCATGCTGCACAATGAATGCCAGATAATAACAGACTGCCCCCATCAAAATTGCCGGCAGTCCCATAATTCCCACAAAAGAGCCTATAAAAAGCGGCAAAAATGCCGGCAGATGAAAATAAAAAAAGACTGGAGTCATCATCAAATAAACCCTGGATTCCGGAAAATTCCTCTGATACGTCAGATAATAAAAAAGAATCATCACCAGATAACACAGCATAATTTCCACCGAGACATGTGCCAGCTGCAAAACAATGACGATATGAAATACCAGTGAAATTGCAGATACCGGTACAAAAACACAAAGCAGCCCCAAGACAATCAGGAAAAAGGATTGATCCAGAACTTCTGAATATCCATAGATCTGAGCAACTACGAAAAATAATAAGACGCCTGCCGCAAATCGAATGAAGACCTGCACATATTTTTCTTTGGCTGAGAGAAATCTAAGCAGTCTCTCTCTATATATCAATAATTTTTCCATCTTCTTCCTCCTTCGGAACAATCGTCGGACTTACGTCTTCTTTCTCTTCTTCTTCGTAAAGTTCCTGCAGCTCTTCTAAATATTTATCATAAATTTTCACTCGTGTCTGTACTTCATCATAAACTCTGGCAGCCTTTTTCTTTGTAAAATGCAAATAAATCAAATAAATGCTTATATAAAACACAATTAGAACTGCTGCCATCAAAAACAGTTTTCCCTCTTTGAGATGAATGATCACCTGATCCATCTCAAAAATACAAATAGCTCCTGTAAAAATCAAAAAAGCAAGAATCAGCGCAACGCTCATTTTAATCGTCTCAAACCGAATATAATCTCTTTTTTTAAAACGATTCACACGAAAATCTCTGCGTCCATGATTTTTTTCATACTTTGCCATTTCTGTCATAATCTTTACTTTTTCTTCTGAAATCATGGGATATCACCTGCCTTTTTGGTCTTGTTTTTTATTATAGCATGTAATATAGGAAAGCGAAAGCCTTTCCTATATCATAAGAGAATTCTACAGCGGAACCATAAATTTATCCTGCAGCTTTACAGCGGTCTCATTGAGCATGGCAATTAACAAACCGTATTCAAATTCCTGAATCCCTCCTTCTTCCATGAGAATCCCTATTACTCCTTTCATTCTATTTTCATCCTGAACCGGTAAATACATTGCACTTGCACCGGGCAGCGTATGAGTCCCCGCTCCGGCGCGATGACCATTGGCAACCACCCATTGTACCACTGCTTTATCCTGATCTTTCCAGTCTTGCATTCGCTGAATTTTTTCCTCACCTTTTTTGGGATATAGAAACGGGGCTTCTATTTCACCGTTTTCCTTTACAGGATAAATAATCAGCGAGAGATTCAGCAGCTTCACAACTTGGGCGGCAATCTGATTCCATACCTCGATTTCGGATTTGCATCTTCTGAGTTTCCGGCTATTTTCTAAGAGAATTTCCATCCGATAGGCTTTTCTTGCATTTTCTTTGTTCTGTTGTTTCAACTTTCTTGTCAGAGTTGCCGTAAAAACTCCTACGATAAACAACATGATAAAGGTGCTTGGATACCCTCTGTCATAGACTTTCAAAGAAAAATACGGTTCGGTGAAAAAGAAATTAAAGGCAAGCACACCAAGAAACGACGAATAAACCGCATATATCTTTCGATCGGCAATATAAGAAGACAACAGTACTCCCAGAATATATACCATAATGATATTTGATTCCGGAAAATTCAGCCTTTGGAGAATCCATGCTGCAAATGATGTGAGAATCATGACGAGGGTGATTCCCAGCAAGTCTCTGCCGATGCCCTTCCAGTTATTTTGACGTTTCCTCAATAAAATTTTTGTCTGATCGGGATTCTTTCTTTTCATATCCGGAATTACATAAATGTCGATATTGGAAGCAATTTCACTTAACTTCTCCAAAATTCCCGAACCCGTTTTTTCCAGCAAAAACCGGTGATTGGTTCTTCCTATTACTACTTTTGAGACATTGCTGATCACTGCATATTCGGCAATCTGCCGGCCGATATCATCTCCAAAAACAGTAACTATTTTTGCTCCCAGCGTTTTTGCCAGTTCGATATGAATTCTCAGCTGTTCTTTTGTTTTGCTGTCTGCTTCCTGCATCGCAGGCGTTTCCACATATAACGCGGTAAACTGACATCGAAATGCATAAGAAAGACGTGCGGCTGTCCGAATGACTTTGGCATTGGATTGTGCCGCCGAAATACATACTAAAACATGTTCCCCCGTATGATAATCTAAATTTCCCTGAATTTCGCGCTCTTCTTCTGAAATTCTCTTAACTCGTTCTGCCATTCTCCGAAGTGTGATTTCGCGCAGCGCAGCCAGCTTTTCTTTGCGGAAAAAATTTTCCAGAGCACGCATCGCTTGATTCTTTCGATAGATTTTGCCTTCTTTCATCCTGTCAATCAGACTCTCAGGTTCAATATCTATCATTTCCACCT
Organism: Anaerostipes stercorihominis; assembly: GCF_057535655.1. Taxonomy (NCBI): domain Bacteria; kingdom Bacillati; phylum Bacillota; class Clostridia; order Lachnospirales; family Lachnospiraceae; genus Anaerostipes; species Anaerostipes stercorihominis. The sequence continues at coordinate 92,136 of NZ_BAAJCL010000011.1, forward strand.
GCTCCGCATGATCAAATACATGGTCGGGAACCCGCTCCTTCACTTTAATTTTTGTAATATTTTCAACTACATCATTGAGACTTTCCAAATGCTGAATGTTGATGGTTGTATATACACTAATTCCTGCCCGGAGCAATTCTTTGACATCTTGATACCGTTTCTCATTTCTGCAGTCCTTTGCGTTGGTATGTGCAAGCTCATCTACCAGAATCAGCTGCGGATGACGTTTCAAGGCTGCATCCAGGTCAAATTCCCGAAGCATCACACCTCTGTACTCGATTTCCAAAAATGGAATTGCCTCCAGACCTTGCGCAAGTCTCTGCGTATCCGGACGGTCATGTGGTTCAATATAACCTGCCACTACGTCTATATTATTTTTTTTTGCCTGCTGCGCAGCTTCTAACATTGCATATGTTTTTCCACAACCGGCAGCATATCCCAGAAATATTTTTAATTTGCCTCGTTTTTCTTTCTTTTTTTGCTCTTCTTCATACTGTATTTTTTTTAATATCATTTCAGAACTTGGCCGCTCAGTCCCCATATTCCATCCTCCTCTCACGATAAAGAGGACAGACGCTATGCCTATCCTCCTTATCACCAATTTATTTTAATAATCCCATTTCCCCTGCAATTTCCAGATTGCATTTTAATACATTTACACGTTCCTCTCCATAAATTCCCAGAAATTTATGCTCCGTATTCCTTTTTACAATGTCTCTTACTGTCTTTTCTGAAAGCCCGGAATTCTTTGCTACAGTTTTTACCTGAATTTGCGCAGATTTCGGACTGATATTCGGATCCAAACCAGAACCGGAAGCTGTCACCAGATCCGATGGAATATCACTCCTCTTTACACCCGGATGATCTGCAAGGAATTTTTTAACAGAATCTTCGATTCTTTTTTTTAATTCCTTGTTGGAGTTTCCGTAATTAAAACTTCCGGAAGATACTCCCGCGTATTCCCCTTTTTCCTTCTGCTCTTTTGTGTATGTATTATAATTCACAGAAGAAACTCTTCCCTGGAAATAATAATCCTCTGTAAAATCCTGTCCTACAAGCGCTGAGCCAACCGCTTCTTCCTTCTTAGCTGTTGCATTTCCATGTTTATCAATTAAATTTCCATTTGCCTTTTCTTTCATTGTCAGCTGACTGACTCCGGTTAATGCCAACGGATAGACAAAAGAGCATAATATCATCATAACAATACAGAAAACAAATGCTTTTCCAATTGATTTTCCAATTTTTTTCATATTCTCTCCTCCTAGATTCCAAGCATATGCAGGATTGGAGCCACCGCCAAGTCAATAATTTTAATTCCAGCGAACGGTACAATGATGCCTCCCAATCCATAAATCCCCATATTTCTTAAAAGTAATTTTTCCGCTTTCATCGGTTTATATTTTACGCCTTTCATTGCAATCGGAATCAGCCCCGGAATAATAATCGCGTTGAAGATTAATGCCGAAAGAATTGCGCTTGCAGGTGTCGCCAGATGCATAATATTTAAAATCTGCATCTGTGGAAGTACAAGGGTGAACATTGCCGGAATAATTGCAAAATACTTTGCAATGTCGTTTGCAATACTGAATGTTGTCAGAGAACCTCTTGTAATTAAAAGCTGTTTTCCAATCTCAACGACTTCCAAAACTTTTGTAGGATCTGAATCCAAATCTACCATATTTGCCGCTTCTTTTGCCGCCTGTGTACCAGAATTCATTGCAAGTCCTACGTCTGCCTGTGCCAATGCCGGGGCATCATTGGTACCGTCTCCGGTCATGGCGACCAGCTTTCCTTCTGCCTGCTCTTTCTGAATGGCTTCAATTTTATCTTCAGGTTTGCACTCTGCAATAAATCCATCCACTCCGGCTTCTTTTGCAATGGTAGCTGCTGTCAGAGGATTATCACCAGTACACATAATGGTTTTGATCCCGATTTCACGAAGTCTTTCAAAGCGCTCTGCCAATCCCGGTTTTACCGTATCCTTTAAATAAATGACACCATATATCCGATAATTTGCACAAACAACCAGCGGTGTTCCTCCGAGATTTGAAACTTGTGTTACAATGGAGCCTAAATCTGATGGTATGTTTCCGTCTGCACCCAAAACCAAAGACTGAATTGCATCATAGGCACCTTTTCTGATCATGGTGCCATCCGGCAAATCTACCCCGCTCATTCTTGACTGTGCGGTAAACTCAATAAATTCCATCGGACCTGCATTCTCTTTCTTCAGCTCACATCCCATTTTTCTCCCCAGATCTACGATGGATTTTCCTTCCGGAGTTTCATCTAACAGAGAAGTCTGAACACTATAATAAATTAAATCCTTCTTTTCTGCTCCCTCTACCGGATAAAACTCTGCCGCCAGACGGTTTCCGAAGGTAATCGTTCCGGTTTTATCCAAAATCATGGTATCCACATCCCCGCATGCCTCTACCGCTTTTCCGGACATTGCAATGACATTAAATCGGGTCACTCGATCCATACCTGCAATACCGATGGCGGACAAAAGCCCTCCGATGGTTGTGGGAATCAAGCACACCATCAGCGCTACTGCCCATGAAATTGGAATATCTGCTCCCAAATAGCGGGCAAATGGATATAATGTTACGACAACAATCATAAAAATTAAAGTTAATACAATCAATAATGTATTTAAAGCAATTTCATTTGGCGTCTTTTGCCTGGACGCTCCTTCCACCAACGAAATCATTTTATCTAAGAACGACTGTCCCGGCTCTGCCGCAATCCGAATTTTCAGCCAATCCGATACCACTGTCGTACCTCCGGTGACAGAAGAAAAATCTCCTCCGGCTTCCCGGGTAACCGGTGCAGATTCCCCGGTAATTGCAGATTCATCCACCGATGCAATCCCCTCGATGACTTCGCCGTCATTGGGAATCACTTCTCCCATTTTTACCAGAACAATATCTCCTTTTTTAAGTTCTGATGCATTCACTGTTTTTTCTTCTCCCTTTTTTAAGAGAAGCCTTGCTTTGGTATCCTGTTTTGTCTTTTTCAAGGAAGCTGCCTGCGCTTTTCCTCTGCCCTCCGCTACAGATTCTGCAAAATTTGCAAACAATACTGTAAGAAACAAAATCACCGCTACAATTCCATTATAAATTCTATACTCTGTCTCTCCTCCGAACAATGTAGGAAATAGGGTCAGAATTACGGTAATAAAAAAACCCATTTCCACAACAAACATAACCGGATTTTTTATCATATACCTTGGGTCCAGTTTCTGGAAAGAACCAAGAATGGATGATTTCAAAATATCCTGCGTAATAAATTTTGTCTTTTCATTCTTTGACATTTATCTGCTCCTTTCCTTCTATTTCTTTTCCTCTACATCCACAGCGACAGATGTTCTCCAATCGGTCCGAGTGCCAGAGCCGGGAAAAATGTCAGCGCTGCAAAAATGTAAACAATCAATACAAGGATAATCATAAAAGTTATATTGTCTGTTCTTAAAGTTCCAATTGTCTCATTTACCTCTTTCTTTGCCAGAAGCGATCCTGCGATGGCAAGCTGAGCAATCATTGTAATATATCTTCCAAAAAACATGGCAAGTCCAGCCGTTATATTCCAAAAGAAACTGTTATCTGCCAGTCCCTCAAATCCAGAACCGTTATTAGCCGCCGAAGATGCATATTCATACAACACCTGACTTAATCCATGAAAGCTTGGATTCGTAATGCCGTCCAATCCTGCCTGAACAGAAACTGCCAATGCTGAAAACCCTAAAATTAAAAGCGGATGAATAAGAATGCAAATGGCAACCAGCTTCATTTCTTTGCCTTCAATTTTTTTATTTAAATATTCCGGAGTCCTTCCAACCATCAGTCCGCAGATAAACACTGCCAAAATTACATACATCACCATGTTCATCAGACCAACGCCCTTACCTCCGAAAACACAGTTCAGCATCATATGTAAGAGTGGAACCATACCGCCAAGTGGTGTGAGCGTATCATGCATATTATTGACTGTGCCGGTAGTAAAAGAGGTTGTTACCGTCGTAAACAGAGACGACTGGGCAATTCCAAACCGTACTTCCTTTCCCTCCATACTTCCCAGACTCTGGTCAATTCCCATCTTGTCAATCACCGGATTGCCTGCCAGCTCAGAATGATAACAGAGGACCAATCCAATTACAAATAGAATTGCCATAGCTCCAAACACAACGGTGCCCTGACGTCCTATGAAAATTTTCTTTTGGATCGGCGCAACGCCTTGTGCGGCAACTGCCTTTCTCTCTCTTTTTTTATCTGCAAGCATATGCCCAAATGTGACGACACAGCTCCCCGGAAGAATCATCATAGATATTAATTCTACGATATTAGAAATAATGGTAGGGTTTTCAAATGGAGTCGCGGAATTGGCTCCAAAAAAACCTCCTCCGTTGGTTCCCAGATGCTTAATGGCTTCCAGTGCCGCAACTGGTCCCATTGCCAAATCCTGAAGTTTTCCTTCGATTGTATGTATCGTAAAGTTTCCTCCCAGAGTTTGAGGCGTCCCCTGACTTACCAGTATCAGCGCCAGAAGAAAAGATACCGGAATTAAAATTCGTGTGGTAATCCGCACCATATCCCGATAAAAATTTCCAAGTTTCTTTCCTGCAAGCCCCCGGCAAAATGCCATACATGCAGCATAGCCGCTGGCTGCCGATGTAAACATCATAAAAATAATAACGCACATCTGACTGGCGTAAGAAAGTCCCGCTTCCCCCGAATAATGCTGCAGGTTTGTATTTGTCATAAAGCTTATGATTGTATTAAAGGAAAGGGAAGCATCCATTCCTTCAATTCCGTTGGGATTCAAAAACAAAATTCCCTGAATTCTCAAAATGACATATCCTGCAAACACCATTACCGCATTTGCCAATAAAAGCGAAAGAGCATATTTTTTCCAGCCCATATTTTCACCTTTGATACCGCAGACTTTATAGATCAGATGATCAATCGGATCAAATACCCGATCTGCAAAGGTTTTCTGCCCGGCAGCAATATGATACATGTATTTTCCCATTGGAATCACCAGTATCAGAAATATCGCCAACGTCAAAATGATTTGTAACATCTCTTTTCCTCCTGTTGTTTCTCTGCATGTCTCATTTTATAATTTTTCCGGGTGAATCAATGCATAAACCAGATAAACACCCAATACGAAAATCATCAGTCCCAAAATGATCATATCCATGACCTGCCCTCCTACTTCTCTTTTGGATTCACTTGAGAATCACAAAAATCTGTAAATAATTTGACCAATAAGAAACTTCCCAACAAAATTGCGATCATAATAATGTCCATCATTTTTTGTTTCCTCCTTTACTTTGGCTTATTATATTCGCTTCTCTATAAATTTGGCATCAAGAAATCTCTATTTCGCATTAAGATTATATTAACAAAAATATTCCGCCATAAAACATGACAGAAGGTTTCCTTCATGTTATGATAGAGGTCAGAGCAGACAATGCCTTATACCCCATTTGATAGACACATAGAACGAGTGGTATAATCTATCCAGAAAGTCAGGAGGAAGAATTATGGCACAGACGTACAGTATCGAATTCAAGGAAGAGGCATGTAAACGTGTACAGTCGGGGATACCGGCGACACAGGTGGCAAGGGAACTCGG